>JBOGMR010000254.1:0-10905 GCA_050746825.1 Bryobacteraceae bacterium
CACCGGCAACGCCTCAGTCATCAACGTGAACGATACGCGGACCATCGCGCGCGGGTTCAATGCGGTGCAATTGGATCCGAACCTGACGGACCCGAACGTGCGCGACTGGAACCTCACTCTCGAGAAGGAAATCGTCCACAACATGGTCGTGCGGCTAGCGTACGTCGGCAACTATTCGGGCAATGTGCAGCAAACCGTCGCGCTGAACGACAGCGTGCCGGACTATATCTGGTACGTCACGCGGGGAACGGCGCTGCCCACCGGCGAGTTCTCCGGCGTTGCCCGCCGGCCTTATGACCAGCAAGTCTATGGATCGGTGAGCCGGTACTCGAGCACCGGTTACTCCCGTTGGAACGGCTTCCAGGCTGAGCTCGAGCGCCGCTACAACAATGGGCTCGGCTTCCAGGTGTTCTGGGTCACCGGCAACACTCTGGCCGCCACCGGAACTGTTCCTCACGCCAGCAGCTTTCTGTCTGGAGCGGTTCCCGGCGACTACGACGCGCTAAATCGTTTCATGAACTATCAACGCGACACCACCACGCCGCACCATCAGGTCCGCTGGAACTGGATTGCCGATCTGCCTTTTGGCCGAGGCAAGAAGCTTGCCAATACGAGTGGCTGGGTGGACAAATTGATCGGCGGCTGGCAGATCGCCGGCACAGGGAATTGGAGAACCAACTACTGGACGCTGCCCACCAATATCTACCCGGCCGCGGGCCGCCAGATTGAGATCTACAAGGAGAAGTACCCGATCGAAGACTGCCGGAGCGGCGCGTGCTTCCCCGGATTCTTGTACTGGAACGGCTACATTCCCGCCAACCAGATCAACAGCCGCGACGCACAGGGTCGTCCGAACGGCGTAATGGGGGTCCCGGACAACTACAAGCCTGCCGCGCAGCCGCTCATCCCGTGGGGGTCCACGACGCTGCCCGCCAACGCGCCGTCCAATACGGTTCTCAGCCAGTTCTGGGATTCCAACAACGTGTGGGTGCGGTTGAACAACGGCTCGGTGCAGCGGTTGGGCTTCAATGACGGCCTGCATCCCTGGCGCAACCAGTACCTGCCTGGCGTCGGTCAGTGGTTCATGGATGCGTCGCTGTTCAAGTTCGTCAATCTGACCGAGAAGCTGACGCTGCGACTCAACATCGACGTCTTCAACGTGTTTAACAACCCGAACAACCCGACCGGCATCGGCGGCGACGGCATCCAGTCGACGCGGAACTCAGGCAGTCCGGCGCGAGTGACGCAGTTGACTGTTCGGCTGAGCTGGTGAGCTATCGGCAACGCAGGAAGGCGGGCATTGTGCCACGTCATACGAATTTGGCGCACACTGGCGCCGGCAGTGTGAGAGGCTCACCGGCGCGCGCCAGCTTGCCCGTGGTTGCGTCGAACCGGAGCGGGACGATGCTGTTCGATCGCTGCATGAGCGCGAACATCCACACGCCCGTCGGGTCGATGTTGAAGCTGCGCGGCCCGGATCCGCCCGGCTGAAACGCTTCGACCAATGAAAGCGAGCCGCGGGTCTGGTCGATGCGAAGGACGGCAATCGACTCGTGGCCGCGGTTCGATACGAACACGAACCTTCCGCTCGGGTGAAGGACAGCTTCGGCGGGAGCCGTGCGGCCGGTGAATTCCGGTGGCACGGTGCGCGTCACGGCGCCTTCCGTGAAAACGCCGCGCTTCGAATCGTAGTGCAGCATGGTGCAGCCCGGTCCTGCTTCGTTGGCCACGTAGGCCCATCGCGCGTTGGGATGGAAAACCAAGTGTCGCGGATTGGCGGGATGCTTCAGTCCGAGAAATGGAGGGTCGTGAGGCGTAAATGCCGCGCGCGACGCATCAAGGCGATGGATGAACACCTTGTTGAGCCCGGTGTCTGTAGCGATGAGAAACCGATTGTCGCGCGAGATGACCACCGCGTGACAATGTACCTGAGGCGGCTGGCCTTCGGAAGCGGCGCCCGAGCGCTCGCCGGCGTGCTGGTAGAAACCGCTGGACTCGCCGAGGCCGCCGTCGGCGCGGACCGCAAACAACGCCGCACTGCCGGTAGACCAATTCGCCACCGCGACCACTTTCCCCGTGCGGTCGGTGCAAATATGGCAGGGCATACCGCCGCGCGAGGAAACGCGGTTGAGCTCACGCAGCTTTCCTGTGCCGCGATCGATCGAGAACGCGCTGACTTCGCCCATCACTTTGCCCGCCGGATCGATATGCTCGTTGACGGAGTACACGTACCGGCGGTTGGGATGAATCGCCAGGTACGACGGGTTCACCGTTTCGGCGGCCAATTCGGGAGCAGTGAGCCTGCCCGTTTTCGAGTCGAGCCGCGAGACATAGATTCCCTTGCTCTCGCCCGTTCCGTAGCGAGGTCCGCCTGCTGTGTACGTGCCCCAGTAAATGAGATACTCCGTGGTGGCGGCGCGCGAGCGGCGCACGGAGAATGGCGTCACTCCTGCTGCTAAACGCAAAAGGTCGCGACGGCACAAGGTGGCATCCATGGTCATCAGTCTACACCGGGAGAGTCGGGTATGAGACGGAAGCTGGCATTGGTTCTATTCGTATTTGGCTGCGCCTCCGCGCAGGAATTCGACATTCTCATCCGCAGCGGGAAGATCGCCGACGGAACCGGGAATCCGTCCTTTCACGGCGACGTGGCGATCAAGGACGGGAAGATCGCCGCTCTCGGAAACCTGGGAAACAGGACTGCGGCGCGCGTCATCGATGCCACCGGCCGCGTGGTGACGCCCGGGTTCATCGACATGCACAACCATTCGGACAACGCAATCCTCGAAGACGGCAATGCGCAAAGTATGATCCGGATGGGCGTCACTTCGATGATTCTGGGCGAGGGTTCGTCGGCGGCGCCGAGCGCGCGGTTCCCTCGGTTCCGCGATTACTGGGCCGCGATTCTCAAAGGCGGTGTGTCGGCCAACATTGGCTCCTACGTCGGGTCGGGCCTGATCTACGGGACCACGCACGGCTCCAAGCCCGGCCCCGCCACGCCCGCCGAAGTGCAGAAGATGCGCGAACTGATCCGCCAGGCCATGGAAGACGGCGCGCTCGGCGTCTCGACATCGCTGCACCAGACGCCGGGCTTCTGGATCACCACCGATGAACTGGTCGAGATGGCCAAGGTAGCGGGCGAATACGGCGGCATCTACTCGTCGCATACCCGCAGCGAGGGCGAAACGGTGTTCGAGTCGATCGGCGAGGCGATCGAAGTGGGGCGGCGAGCCCGCGTCCCGGTGGACTTGCTGCATCTGAAAATCGCACACTTCAAGCTGTGGGGCCAGATGCCCGAGCTCATCGGCGTGATCGCGAATGCGCGGGCTCAGGGCGTCGATGTGGAAGGGCACCTCTACCCCTACACCGCCGGCCAGAACGCCGGCCTGAGCAACATCATTCCGCCATGGGCGCACGAAGGCGGCAACCAGGCGATGTTGAAGCGTCTTCAGGACCCGTCGTTGCGAGCGCGCCTCACCAAGGACATCACGGAAGGAATTCCGGGCTGGTACAACCACTACACGGCGGTCGCCAGCGACTGGAGCAAGATCCAGATTGTTTCGGTTGCCAATCCGGCCTATCGGAAGTACATCGGCAAGCGCGTGAGCGAGCTGATCGCAGACAAGAATAAGCCGTGGCTGGACGTGCTGTTTGAGACGCTCATCGACAATAACGGTTCGGTGCCCGCGCTCTACTATCACCACACCGAAAAAGACATGACCTACGCGATGAAGCAGCCGTTTGTCAGTTTTGGGTCCGACGGTTCGGCAATGAGAACTGACGAGGCGGGAGCAAGAGGGATGCCGCACCCACGCTCATTCGGAACTTACGCGCGCGTCATGGGCCATTACGTTCGCGATCAGAAAACTCTGACGCTGGAAGAAGCCGTGCGCAAGGCGACGTCGCACAACGCCGCCAAGGTGCGCCTTTACGACCGTGGGTTGCTCCGGCCCGGCATGTGGGCCGACCTGACGGTGTTCAACCCTGCCACGATCAGCGACAAGGCGACCTACGAGAATCCGTTTCAGTACGCGGTTGGCGTCGATTTCGTGTTGGTCAATGGGAAAGTTGTGATCGACCAGGGAAAACACACGGGTGCGAGGCCGGGGATGATTCTCTACGGTCCCGGTGCGCGGAAGTAGCGGATAACCGAAACGCACCCGGGCGCGTCCGTCTCCGATTCAGGCCGGCTTCACTGAAATCGAATCCACGAAATGCCCGGACGAATCCACCGCGCGTATTTTGTAATACAGCCCTCCCGGCGCCGTCGCCGGCGCATCGGAATGCACATACGTGAACGGCGTCTCGCTGGTCTGCGGCTGGAACGGTACGCTGGCGATCTTCTGCTCCCGATGGTAAACCTCGTAGCGCACGATCGGGTCTCCTCCCGCAAATGCCGTCGACCACGAAACCTTCACCGGCCCCGCCGGCGACTCCCGATCGAGCTTGACGGTCTGTGGCGCCACCAGGCCGCTCGACGGCCGCTGGAAAAAGTTGGTGTCCGTGCCGTGCAGCGCAGCCACGCGTTCTTCGAGACGGCGCTTCCGCGTAGCGGTCATCGGATCGCGCATCTGGCACGCGCTGAGGTCCGCGACGATCTGGTCGCGCGAAGGGTCGTTCGATTTGTCGATCAGTCCGATGCCGGCGATCACGGTGCTGACGCCGGGCGCCGACAGACTATATTGCAGGAAATCTTCAAACGATACCTTGCCGCGCTGGCCGACCGAAAGGACGCTCTGTCCGGGCTTGCTGGCGAATCTCTTCTCCAGGCCGTACATCACGCCGTCAGCGAAGATCTTCATGCCGATGATGCCCATATTCTTCGCCGCCGCGACGGGCGCCGAGTTGGTCTGATGGCAGAAATAGTGGCGGTCGTTGGGATTGATGGCCACCAGCAGCGTCTGCAAGTCGTTGCGCTTGTCGCGGCGCATCGCGTACATGTGCGCGGTCGGATTCTCGTGCCCCGTGATGCCGAGGTGGCGGATGTATTTCTTGTGCTCCGGATTGAGGCCTGTGCGATTGGTTCCGTCGCGGTAGTCGACCAGCGCCGCCAGCGCACCGACGCGGGGCAGGGAAGTGTCCCCGGGATTCTCAAAGCCCTCGTAGATCAGGTCCACGTCGGCCTCGCGCGTGAGCGAGTGCACCTGCATCAGATCGAGGTAAGCGCCTTCGGGGATATAGCCTTTGCCGTCGCCGAAGAACTGCGAGAGCGACCGTTTGATCTCATCCACGACGAGCGTCAGGCCGCTGGCAGCGCGTCCCATGGGCTTGGCGCCGCCGCGCGCGATCGCGGTACGCAGACCGGTCTTGGTGGCGATGAAGAGGCGCGCTCGCAACGCGGCGTCATATCCGGGCTGACCGGGAATGAGGTTCAGAACGCGGAAAGCCTTGCCGTAGTTGAGCTGGCTCAACTGATAATTGTTCGCCGTCTCGAGATACGTAATGCCCGCACGAACCGACTTGACGACGATCTCGACCGCCTCGTCTCCCGGCGACTCCCACATCACCTTGTTTCCGCCCGCCAGGCCGAACGTGGTGACCTCGCGGCCGGTGCTTCCGAGAGGACGAGTGAGCAGAGTTTTTTCAGCGGGGTGCGCCCAGACGCGGTGCGGGCCGCCCATCGGAAGGAACGTGGAAGCCATCGTGGCGCCGCCGGCCCACCGAAGCGCGTCACGGCGACTGAACGTAGCAAAGCTGGTCGACATGCCCAAACTCTATCACGAGGAAGAAGCCGGAAGGAACCGCTCAAAATTCGTCCTGAGCCGCGACCATGAGGGAGCGGTCGCCTACCGGATGGGCCTCAACTCAATCTTGCGAAAGAACAGCTCAGCGCCTTCGGTTTGAAACACGAGCTTGCCCCGCCGATCAGACAGCGCCGATGCCTCATTCGCCAACACTCCATTCACGTGGTACCGCGCCGAGTCGCCGATCGCCCACATCTCGATCCGGTTCCACTCACCGAACGGTTTCTCGAGCTCGCGAACCGGATCGCGATATCCCGCCACGTCCTTCCATGGCCCTTTCCCGTACCGGTCGAAGCGGCCGCGATCTTTCGTGACCCCTTTGACCGTAGCGGACGCATTGCCCACCATAATGATGTCGCCCGTGCCGCCTTCGATCATCTGAAACTCGACCGACCGCGGCCAGATTTTGTTCTCGCCACTGACGTGATACAGCACGCCGCTGTCGCGCGCTTTATCCTTGCGCGGCGGATGCGTGCCCGGACCCCAACGGAACTCGACCATCAGGTAGTAATTTTCGTAATCCTGTTTGGTGATGATATAGCCGTAGTCGGTTCCGGACACGTGCACCTGGCCCTTCTCGACCTGGAACACACGATCGGGATCCTTATTCATCCCTTGCTTCTGCAGGTAGATATCGAATCCCGAAAGGTCTTTCCCATTAAGCAGGCGGATTTTCTTGCCGAGCTTGACCTTTGCCGGATCGATCGGCTGTGCGCACAGCGCACACGCCAGGCCTACTGCGAGAATCAGCCGCGCGATCATCCTTGCACCCTCCGTTCTTTGCCGCTCCAGAACCGCTCCCGCAGTTCGCGCTTGATAATCTTGCCGGTTCCAGTCTTCGGCAGCGGCCCGGCAGAAAACTCAATCGCGCGCGGCATCTTAAACTTCGCGATTCGCGGCTGAAGGAATTCGATGAGGTCCTGCTCGGTGAGTTGGTGTCCGTCTTTCAGCACGACAATCGCTGCGGGAATCTCGCCCCACTTGGGGTCCGGAGCAGCCACCACGGCGCATTCATAAACCGCGGGATGCGCAAAGATCGCCTTCTCGACTTCGATGGACGAAATGTTCTCGCCGCCGCTGATGATGATGTCCTTCTTACGGTCGACGATGTGGATGTAGCTCTCATCGTCCCAGACAGCCATGTCTCCGGTGTGAAACCAGCCGCCCGGGCTCATGACGGCGGCCGTCGCAGCGGGCTCGTGAAAGTAGCCGTCCATAACGTGATCGCCGCGAATCACTACTTCGCCGATCGCCTCCATGTCGCGCGGCACGTCGCGCATCTCGGCGTCCACCACGCGAATCTCGACGCCGGGAATCGGCCAGCCCGCCATCGACTGGCGCCGGTAGCGCTCTCGATCGTCCTGATACACGACCGTGCTTTTCTTGCGCGCACCGGTCGCGACTGGCGCGGTTTCAGTCAGGCCATAGCCGGCCATACACTCGCATTTGAAGGCCTTCTCCACGCGCTCCACGAGCTCGGGCGACGCGGCCGCTCCGCCGACATGGATCTGCTTCAAGCTCGACAGATCGTACTGCGCCAGGTCCGGCGCGTTGAGCAGCGCATTCGCCATCGTCGGCACCAGCGACATCTGCGTGGCGCGTTCCTCCTGAATCAGCCGGAACACCGTTGCCGGCTCGAAGCGCCGCACCATCACCTGCTTCAATCCATTCATGGTTGCGGTCTGCGGACGTCCCCAGCCGTTCGCATGGAACAGAGGGATCGTGTGCAGCTCGACGCCATTGTCGTCGCTGTTAAACGTCCCGGCCACCGAGAGGCCGTGGAGATACAGCGTGCGGTGCGAGAGCGAAACGCCCTTCGGAGCGCCAGTGCTGCCGCTGGTGTAGAACAGTTCGGCCAGCGAGTTCTCGTCGAAGTCGAATATGCCGGCGCGCCCGGCGTGGCCCTGCGCGATCAAGGGCTCGTATTCCTCGTCGAGGTTCAGATATTTTTCGATTCCAGGGCAGGTTGTCTTGAGTTGCGCGATGAGAGGCGCGAAGTCGTTCTCGAAAAAAAGCGCGCGCGCGCCGGAGTGGTTCAGAATGCCCGTCAGCTCCGCGGGCGTCAGGCGCACGTTGAGCGGCATCACAACGCCGCGCGCCTGCACGACGCCATAGTAGCCCTCGAGCAACTGGTGCGTGTTGAAACTCAGGTAGGCGACGCGATCGCCCGGCCGGATGCCGATGCCGGTGAGAGCCGTTGCCAGCCGCTCGCACCGCTCGCCAAATTCCGCGTAAGTGAAGCGCCGGCTGCCGGAAATGATACCGGCCTTTCGGCCAAACAGGTCAATGGCTCTGTGCAGAAAACGAATCGGTGTCAGCGGAACGACCATAGTTTATGCCAACGGCATTGTAACAGGCCGCAATTCCACGAGCGCTACCGGCGTTGCCGGGCCGCGGCCGTGAGCGGTTCTTACAACGTCTCGGCAGCCTCTCCCAGCTTCACCGCGATCTTCTCCTGCCGCCGGTTGCGATACACCGTCAACGTGATCGTTTCGCCGGCGCGCTTTCGATTCATCACGCGCTGTAGAGCTTCCCGCCCCTCGACTGCCTGGCCATCAATGGCGACGATCAGGTCGCCGCCCACGCCGAGGCGGTAGTTGCCGACGATCACCGTCTGCCGCGGCGGCCGCAATCCCGCGTCGTCGGCCGGCGATGATCTCTGGATTTCCTGGATCAGCAGCCCGCCTTCCGCCGGCAGTTCGAGGGCCTGAGCGAGGTCGCCGGCCACGTGAACGACGCTGATGCCCAGGTACGGTTTCGCAAACTTGCCGCGCGTCTGCAGTTGGTCGAGCATCGCCTTGGCCACATTGATCGGCATGGCGAATCCGATGCCGATATTTCCTTCGCGCCCGTAAATCATCGTGTTGACGCCGATCACGTTGCCGCGCGAATCGAGCAGAGGCCCGCCGCTGTTGCCGGGGTTGATGGCCGCGTCCGTCTGAATCATGTTTTCAAATGTCTGCGCCTCCGAGACGCGAATGGCCCGGCCGGTGGCGCTGATCACGCCGGTCGTCAGCGTGCCATCGAACCCGAACGGATTGCCGATCGCGATCACCTTTTGACCCACGATCAGGCTGTCCGAATCGCCCAGCCGCAGGAACGGCAACTTCTCCTTGGGTTCTATCTTGAGCAGCGCGAGATCGTTGCGTTCATCTCGAGCCAGGAGGCGCGCCGTGTAGCGCTTCTTGTTGGCGAGTGTGACAAACACCTCCGGAGCGCGGCCCGACACCACGTGCCGGTTCGTCAAAATCCTCCCGGTGTCGTCGATCAAAAATCCCGAACCCTGTCCCTGCTCCGGATAGATCTGAAAAAACCAGTCCTGCCGGTACACGATGCTGGTGATGTTCACCGTGGCCTGGTTCGCCATTTTGTAGATATCGATATTGTTCTGCTCGTCGCTGCCGAAGCTGGCGGTACGCGCCACCTCGGGCTCCGTCCACAACCGCCCGCTTTTCGGCAGGAGCCGGCTCAGCTTGAAGTCGCTCACTGACGTGACATAGATGAACCCTGCCACCAGCGCGAGAGCGAGAATCACAGGTCGCATTCTCATAAACATTCACTCCGTAGAGATTGGTACACCGGCTTTACCAGCTCGATCGTTTCTTCTTTCGTACCAGATGTATCAATGACGTAGTCGGCGTATTTTCGTTTCTCATCGAGGGGCATCTGGCTCTGCATGCGGGCTAGCACCTCCTCGCGGCTCGCCCCATCGCGTTTCATCGCCCGTTGGATTTGCGTTTCCGGATCGCAGACTGCCACCACCAGGCGATCGTACCGGCGAAAACTGCCGGCTTCAATCATGATCGCCGCTACAACTACGACGATACCACCGGGATCCAAGGTTCCATAAGAGCGCATCAGCTCGTCCTGGCGGCGGAAGACGGCCGGATGGACGAGGCTGTTCAGCAGCGCGAGCCGCTCCACGTTTCCGAATACCTGGCGCCCCAGCTTCTTCCGGTCGATGGTCTCGTCCGCGTTCAGCACGCCGCGTCCGAATGCCGCGACGACCGCTTGGTAGGCTTCGCCCGACGGCTCGAGAACCTGATGTCCGAGCGCATCTGCCTCGATCACGTGACAACCCAGCTCGGCCAATGCCGCGGCCACGAAGCTCTTGCCAGTCCCGATGCCGCCGGTCAGCCCGACCTTCAGCATATGTGGGGCGGCCCTATGGGCCGCCGTGGGCAGCCGAAACCGCCTGCCCCACCTGGAACGTAGCGGCGCCGCGTCATTTCAGCCGGCGCTCCGCCGACTCGATTGCGTTTACCATCAACATGGCGATGGTCAGCGGTCCGACACCGCCCGGCACAGGCGTGTAGGCGCCTGCGCGTTCGGCCACGTCAAGCGGATGGACATCGCCCACCACCACGCTGCCGCGGCGGTCGAACAACTCCAGCTTTTCCTTCGAGCCTCGGAAAATGGCGGCTACCACGTCCCGGTCGCTGAGGCGATTGATGCCGACGTCGATCACAGTCGCACCCGGCTGGATGAACTCGGCCGTCAGGATTGCAGGCCGCCCCACCGCGGCCACCAGAATGCCGGCGCCGCGGCAGACTTCCGCGAGGTTCGGAGTCTTCGAGTGAGCGATCGTCACAGTCGCGTGGTCGTGAAGCAGGAGCATCGCCATGGGCTTCCCGACGATGTCGCTGCGCCCCACCACCACCGCGTGCCGCCCCGCGATGGGAATCTGATAGTGCCGCAGAAGCTGCATGATCCCCGCGGGCGTGCACGGACGCGGCCCTGGCATGCCGGCTACCAGCCTGCCGGCGTTGCAAGGATGAAAACCGTCGACATCCTTGTCGGGCGACACTCTCGCCAACACTGCCTTCGCGTCCACCTGCGCCGGCAGGGGCATCTGCACGAGGATGGCGTCGATGTCGTCACGCCGGTTCAGTTCCTCGACCATCGCGATCAGCTCTGCTGTCGTCACCGCTGCCGGCGGCGTGAGCTTCTCGCTGTGAATGCCAAGCTCCGCGCAAGCCTTCACCTTGTTCCGTACGTAGATCTCCGACGCAGGATTGTTGCCCGCCAGGATTACCGCCAGACCCGGTGGACGCGAAAGGCGCTTCACGCGCGGCGCACACGCCGCCTGAATCGCATCGCGCACCACGCTCCCGTCAAGAATCTGCCCCATTTTTTGTGGCGCAGGCACTGGCGCCTGCCG
>JBOGMR010000255.1:0-3072 GCA_050746825.1 Bryobacteraceae bacterium
CGATCAGGTCGCGCTGCTGCTCCGGCTGCAAATTAGCCGGTCGGCTCAGGTTCAGAATCGGATTCTTGCCGGCGCGGAACGTGGTCCCCTGATAGACGGCCGGCAGGAATCCCTGCCCGTACACCGCGGGCCCCGAGCGGACACCCGCCTGAAGCAGCACGACAAAGCCCGGCAGGTTTTGATTCTCGGTTCCCAGGCCGTAGAGAATCCATGAGCCCAGACTGGGACGTCCGATTCGCGGGAAGCCATTGTTGATCAGGAACTGAGCTTGCGAGTGAGTGAAACCCTCGTGATAGACGGAGCGGATCACCGCGAGGTCGTCGGCCCGCTGGCAGGTATGCGGGAAAATGTCCGAGATCTCCAGACCGCTCTGGCCGTACTTCTTGAAGGTTCGCCTGGAACCGAGGATCACCAGGTCTTTGAACTTGCCGTTCTGGAAATCCTCATCGCCGAAACTGGCCGGCGGATGCTGGCCGTTGAGCTGGTTGAGCAGCGGTTTCGGATCGTAGGTATCCACCTGGCTGGGACCGCCCTGCATGAACAGATGAATCACGCTCTTCGCGGTGGCGGGGAGAGGCGGCGCCTTCGGAGTCATCGGGCTGGGAGTGGCGGCTTGCGCGGACTGATGGATCATGTCGAGCGCGGCAAGCCAGCCCAGTCCGAGACCCGAAGTTTGGAGAAACCTGCGCCGCGAATCAGTCCACGTCCTATTAGTCCACATAGATAAACTCGCTCATATTGAACATTAATTGGCACAACCGCTGCAGCGAATTCCGCTTGAGGTAATCGAGCGCGGTTTGTTTTTCATCCGCGGTGGGCGGACGTCCGAATGCCAGCTTCCAACCTGTGTCCACGGCAGCGTCCGGATTGTCGCCCGCGAGCTTGGCGACGCGCCCGGCAAATTGCTCCGACTGTTTGAGGGCGATATCGCCATTCATGAGCGCCAGCGCCTGCGGGGCGACAGTGGACGTTTCGCGGCGCGGGCAGCTCGATGCCGTGTCCGGCGCGTCAAAGATCGCCAGCATCGGCAGGGTCAGCGACCGCTTCATCTGGAGATAAATGCTGCGGCGATTGTGCTCGGCCGGATCGGGATTCGCCGGCCATAGCTGCGGCATGCGCGCGGCCTGAATTTCTTCGGCCGTCAACGGAGGGATCACGCCCACGCCGCCCGTTTTCAAATTGAGCGTGCCGGCCACGGCCAGAATGTTGTCGCGCAGGGCGTCGCCGTCGAGCCGGCGGCGGTTCATGCGGCTGAGGAAATAATTCTCGGGATCCTTGTTGAGGCTCTCCGCGCCGGCCACGCTCGAAGCGCGGTAAGTGCCCGACAGCATGATGAGACGGTGGATCTGCTTGATGCTCCACCCGCGCTCGGCGAACTCCACCGTCAGCCAGTCGAGCAACTCGGGGTGGGTGGGCGCTTCTCCCTGGCGGCCGAAATCATTGGGCGAACTGACGATCCCCTTGCCGAAATGGCCTTGCCAGATCCGATTGACCATGACGCGGCCTAAGAGCGGATTTTCAGGCGAAGTCAACCACAATGCGAGAGCCTTACGGCGCTGGGGAACAAACAGAAAACCCTTCGGCTCCTCGATGGCAGGGCCATGGTGCAATGCCGAAAGGAAGCCGGGCTCAACTTTTTCGCCCTTCTTCTTGAAGTCGCCGCGGAACAGCATGTGCGTGTCGGGCACTACTTCTTCATGTCCCAGAACGTTGGCGTAAGGCATGCGCCCGGGCGCGCGCAGGTAAGCTTCGGCAAGCTGCTGCAACATCGCGGCGCGCTGCGGATCGACGGGCCCGCGCGCAGCCGGCGGCGGAATGTCGCCATCCATGGCGTCGGTCTGCGCCTGTTCCTGCTGTTGTTGTTGCTGGCCGGCGCGGGCGCCTCTACCGCCTCCGCCTTTCGAGCCGCCACGCCCGCGGCCGCCACCACGCGACATTCGCTTGAGAACTTCCGAGTGTTCGAGGAGCGGAAAGCTGCGCGTGGCCGTCTGAACGTCGAACAAGCTCCCTAGTGGAATTTCGCGCTCGACGCTGCCGGCAAAAAGGGCCGACATGCGGTAGTAGTCGCGTTCGGTGATGGGATCGAACTTATGATCGTGACAGCGGGCGCAGCCCACGGTAAGCCCCAGAAACGCCGCGCCAACGGTGTCGACCGCATCGGCCTGCCACTCGGCGCGATATTGATCGCCGTAATACGTGTACTCGATCGGAAAGGCTCCGAGCGTGAACAGGGCGGTGCCGATGCGGCGGTTGAGGTTCTCCTCTTTCTCCTTCGGAAGTTTCAGCGTACCTTCGAGATCCACGCTGGTGGACCATAGCTCATCCGCCGCAATCTGTTCCTGCACGAATGTGTTGTAAGGTTTGTCCGTGTTAAAGGAGCTGATGACCCAATCGCGGTATCGCCAGGCGGTGGTGTAAAAGTGATCGGTCTCGAATCCCGAAGTATCGGCATAGCGAACCAGATCCAGCCAGTATCGGCCCCACCGTTCCCCATAGCGCGGCGATGCGAGGAGGCGATCGATCAGCTTTTGGTACGCGTCGGGAGACTGGTCATTGACGAACTGCTCCACCTGCTCCGGTGTGGGCGGCAGGCCGTGAAGGTCGAAGTATGCGCGGCGGGCGAGGGTGCGGCGGTCGGCTTCGGGCGCGGGATTGAGGCCCTTCTCTTCCACCTTGGCAAGAATGAAAGCGTCGATCGGATTGCGCGCGCGGGCTGCATTCTTCACAGCCGGAGGAGCGGGCCGCACCGGCTTTTTGAACGACCACCAGGATTGCCCCGCGCCGGTGGACGTACCCTTCGAGTCCCACTTGGCTCCGGCGTTGATCCAATCGCGGATGGCATTGACTTCAGGCGCGCTGAGCGCGATCTTGCCGGGCGGCATTTGCAGTTCGCCTTCGCGCCGTATCGCTTTGTAGAGCAGGCTTTGATCCGCTTTGCCCGGAACCACGGCGGGGCCGCGCTTGCCGCCCTTCAGGATGGTGGCGCGGTCACGTAGATCCAAATCGGACATGCGGGTGTCGCCATGACAGGTCCCGCACTTCGTTTCGAAGACCGCACGGGCTGCCTTCTCC
>JBOGMR010000256.1:0-9747 GCA_050746825.1 Bryobacteraceae bacterium
GTGAAGTGCAGGCCGGCCGTGGGCGCCGCCACCGATCCAGGCTCGCGAGCGAATACGGTCTGGTAGCGCTCGCGATCGGCCGCCGCATCGGCGCGTTTGATGTACGGCGGGAGGGGCACATGCCCGATCCGCTCGACGGCCTCCATCACGTCGCGCTCGCCCCTGAAGCGCAGCGTCCGCTCGCCGAACTCACCGCGCCCCGTGATCTGGGCCTCGAGGCCGTCATCGAAATGCACGATCTCTCCGGAGCGCATCTTGCGCCCCGGCCGCACAAGCGCGGACCACTCGCGGCGGTCCACCGAGAGGGGCCGCAGCAGAAAGACTTCCACGGTCCCGCTCAGATGTTCGCGGCGCTTCGGATTATTCTTGCCGATCGGCAGCGACTGCGTGCCCGCGCGATGGCCGAACAGGCGCGCAGGAAAGACTCTCGAATCGTTGAGGACGAGGCAATCGCCTGGATGAAGGAATGACGGCAGCTCTGTGAAAGCCCGGTCCTCAAACTTGTCTCGCGCCCGATCGACCACCAGCATGCGGGACCCGCTGCGCTCGTCGAGCGGCGCCTGCGCGATCAACTCCGCAGGCAGCTCATAGTCAAATTCGGCTAGATTCACGGTCCGGCGGTGTATCGTGCGACTTCGCCAGACGTGCGTGGGGCAGGTCTCCGGCCAGCCCGGCGTCTATCTCGGCGCTCGCGAGGGTCCCGATGACTCGGGACGTGGCAGTCACGAGCGCCTGCGTTGCCAAAGGCGAGAGTCTTTGCCGGACACGACGATTCCGGTACCAGACCGGTTGCGGGCGGATGGACGGGCGTCACTTTTTCAAATCCCGCAGCACCGGATAAAACTGGACAAACACGTTGTCGACCGCGCCATGCTCGTTGTGGCACTTCCAGCAGGATTCCTTCGGGAACGCCTTCGCCTGGGCGAGCGGCTTGCCTTCTTTGCCGATGAAATTGAAGTACGCCCACTTTTCCGGAAAGCGCTTTTCGTCCTTCAACGCCACTTCCACGCCGCGCGAGCTGTCTTCAAACATCCCGCGCTTGTTGATCGAGGCATTGGTTCCGCCCCGAATCACTTCCATCACCAGCATGGTCTGATCCGGAAACTTCCCGGTGGCCGCGAAGTGCTTGTACGCTTCGCGCTGAATGTAGATGTTGTGAAAGCTTGGCTCTTTCGGCTCCGGACCTGCCTGGTAGCCCATGTTGAGATTCGCGCCGACAAACATCCACTCGCGGTAGCCCTCGGGGCGGATCAATTGATTCCCATCGGCGTACTTCGGCCGCGGCATGGTATCGTCCGATCCCATTGCCACTGCCACGAGCAGCGCCAGCACCAAAAGTCTGCTTGCCATATCCCTCAATCATACCGGACAATAAGCATTCACCCATGGCTAGAGAGTTCAGTCTTGTACCGAAGTCCGTTCCCCCCGTTCGGACGGCTTTCCGCCGCATTGCGACGAACATTCCCGTTCCGGAATCGGTTCCTATTCTGGAGTCACTGCATCGCTACGAGCCGATAGCGATGCGCGGGCAGCCGCCGATCGTGTGGCAGCGCGGGGACGGATTTCTCGTCCACGACGCTTACGGCAACCAGTGGATCGACTGGTCTTCGGGCGTGCTGATCACCAACGCCGGACACGGCCGTGCGGAGATTATCGAAGCGGTATCCCGGCAGGCGCAGTCGGGCCTGTTGACCAATTATTGTTTCCCGAGCGAAATCCGCGCGCGCCTGGTGGAGAAGCTCTCATCGATTCTTCCCGAGCCGTTGAAAAAAATCTTCCTGCTCACGACCGGATCGGAGACCGTCGAGTGCGCCATCAAGCTTTGCCGCACGCACGGTCTGAAGGCGGGCGGCCGCTCGAAGAATGTGATCATCTCGTTCGACAAGGCGTTTCACGGCCGCACGCTCGGTTCGCAGCAAGCCGGCGGAATCCCGGCGCTCAAGGAGTGGATCGGCAACCTCGACCCCGGATTCGTGCAGGCGCCCTTCCCCGACGGCTTTCGAACGCCGGACACGTCCTTCGAGTTCTTCCAGCGCAATTTGCGCGAGCACGGGATCGAGGCGCAGAACGTGGCCGGCGTGATTCTAGAAACGTACCAGGGCGGCAGTGCCGCGTTCGCGCCGAAGCCATACATGGAAGCGCTGCGGCAATGGTGCACCGGCCATAAGGCGCTGCTGGTTTGCGACGAAGTGCAGGCCGGCTTCGGCCGCTGCGGAACGCTCTGGGGATTCGAGCATTACGGCATCGTGCCCGACCTGGCCTGCTTCGGCAAGGGTATCTCGGGCTCGCTACCCCTGGCGGCTGTCGCGGGACGCGCCGACGTAATGGATCTGCATCCGGCCGGCAGCATGACCTCGACGCACACCGGCAACCCAGTGTGCTGTGCGGCCGCGCTGGCCTCCATCGACATCATTCTCAATGAGAACCTCGCCGGGAACGCCAAGACTACCGGCCAGGCGCTCCACGAACGCTTGCGCGGACTCCAGTCGCGTTATCCGCAAGCCGGTTCAGTGGACGGCAAGGGCCTCGTCGCGGGGATTTCGCTGGTGTTGCCGGGAAGCAAGGAACCCGATGCCGACCTTGCGTTCGACGTGATCGAGCGCTGCATCGAGAAGGGCGTGCTTCTGTTTTCGCCGGTTGGATTTGGCGGGGCCACGGTGAAGATTGCACCGCCGCTGGTGATCAATGAGGCGGCGATTCACGATAGCGTCGATGCGCTGGAAGAGGCGTTCGCAGAGGTCACGCAAACGCGGCGCGCGGTAGCCTGAGTCCCATGCCTGTGAAACCTCAAGTGGCCGTCATCGGCGGCGGCATGATTACGCACGACCAGATTCTGCCGTCGCTCTATCAACTCCAGCGCCTCGGGCAGATCGGCGAGATCACGGTGTGCGCGTCGCGGCCGCGCACTGTCCAGGCGCTCGCACAGGCTGAAGGCATCCGGCGAGCGTTCCCCGGCCACTCCTTCCGCGCCGCGCCTGAGCCAGGCGATTCCGGCGAATCACAACCCGGCCTCTTTCGCGAGGTCATCGCGCGGATGCGGGCGCGCCAGATTGTCGTCGCCGCGGTTCCCGATCAACTCCACTACGACGTCATCATGACGGCGCTCACTCACAACCAGCACGTCTGCGCCGTCAAGCCGCTGGTCCTGCAATATGGGCAGGCCGTGGAGATCGAGCGCGAGGCGCGCTCCCGGGACCTCTGCATCGGCGTCGAATACCACAAGCGCTTCGACGACCGCAGCCACATGGCGCGCCGCCGTTACCGCGCCGGCCTCTTCGGCGATTTTCGTCTCGGCACCGCGTGTCTGCTCGAAAAGTGGTATTACCGCCGCTCGAATTTTCAGAACTGGTGCACCGCGGAAAACTCCGACGCGTTCTCGTACATCGGTTGTCACTACGTCGACCTGGTTCACTTCATCACCGGCCTGCTGCCTGTGCGCGTCAGCGTGTACGGCATCCGTGACCGTTACCCCAACGGCAACGAAGGGTTCCTGTGGACCGACGCGCGCGTCATCTGGAATAACGAGGCCTGCCTCAACGTCCAGAATGCGCTCGGCTTCCCCGACGAAGCGCCGGGCGCCAACACGCAGGGCCTGACGATGTACTGCCGCGGCGCATCCAATGGCGCCTGGCTGGCGCACTCGGATCAGTATCGCGGGCTCCAGTATTGCTACACGGAGCGCGCCGGCGACCCCGGATCCACCATCTACGCCGAACCGAGCGCCGACTACTTTCAGTATGTCGACCTCGGCGGGCAGGGCCTGACGCCGGTTGGATACGGCTATCGGTCCATCGCCTACATCGTGGGCAAGTGCATCGAAGTCGAATCGGCGGCTCCGGTCCAAAGACGCGAACTGCTCAAGCGCTTGGATGATGAGGGGATCATGGCAACCCCCGCCAACAGCAGCTACAATGAACTCGTACTTGAAGCCGGACGAGCTTCAATCCTGAACGGCGGGCGCGCCGTTGACATCAGTTACGGTGACGCTCCCGGCATCCGGCCAACCTAACGAGGCGTCATGAGAAGACTGAGTCGCATCGCCACGATGTGCATCGCGGCGTTTTTCCTAATCAGCGCGGGCGCGCAGCAGAAACAAGAGAAGAAGTCCGCCACCAAGGCCATAGCCGAGAAGATCAGCCCGGCGAAAGCCGCCGCCGATCCGATCGACATCAATTCCGCCAGCAAGGAACAGTTGATGACGATCCCCGGCATCGGCGACGCTTATTCAGAAAAAATAATCAAGGCCCGGCCGTACCGCGCCAAGAACGAGCTTATGCAGAAGAAGATCATCCCCAGCGCAGTGTACGAGAAGATCAAGGACCGGATCATTGCGAAGCAGAAGTAGACTCGTCTGGCTAGTTCTGCTCGCGATCGCAGCGTGGGCGTCGGGGCCCGGCTTTCGAACCAAGGCGTTCCTCGACGCGCACTACCGCAAGCACGCGAGCGAGTTCGGATCGACCAGCAAAGACGAATACCTGCAGCTCGCGCAAACACTTCGCGACGCGCCGGCGGGCGGCGACATTCTCGAGGCCAAGCGCGCCGGCGGCGTCGTCACCAGATTCGATAAGAAGCGCGGCTCCTTCGGGGCATACAATGCCGACCGCACCATCCGCACCTTCTTCATTCCCAACGACGGCGAGCGTTACTTCCATCGCCAGGCGCGGAGACCATCGCCATGACCGACAGTGAACTCGAAGTCATGCTCCGCGAGCACGGCTATCCGGACCACGTCAGCCGCGCCGGAAAGGCGGGCATTATCGCCCGCTGGAAGCGGTTCGTCGAGGAAGTCGAACGCGGCTACGAGCTCGGCCTCGAAGACTATCGCAACGACCTCGACGTGCGCGGCATCATCGCCTTGGCCGGTCTGAGTTCCGAGGTCGCGGACCTGGACGCGCGTTTCCTCGCGCAGCTCACTGCGCGCGATCGCCGGGTATGGGACAATGCCGCCGATCCGTTCTGGAATTTCGGATATCCGAAGAACGCGTCGGGCGAGTTGCTGGAAGACCTCAAGGCCGAAGGCCTGGCGTAACAGGGAGACAAAGGGGATGCGCCGCCAGTTGGAAGGGGCGTGGCGCGACGTCGTGATCGTGGAGCGCCTGATCGAGGGCGGCTGTTCGCGGACAATTTGACAGGTTGCGGGTCTCCGGGGTCACCGTCTTTCACCCCGCCCCAGGGCGGAACTTCGAGCGCGCCATGGCGCAAATCACCGGCGTCGCGTAGAAGATGTGGGGTGGCCTCTCAGGGCGCCTTCAGGAACCGCCCCTCAAACCTTATCCGGCACCACAAACGGCGCCCGATACTGCCTTGTCAGATATCGATTCGCTTCTGCATCGCCCGGAAAAGTCTCCGTCGCCGGATCGAACGTCAGCTTCCGCCCGGTCCGAAACGCGATGTTGCCCAGGTGACAGAGCGAAGTCGACATGTGCCCTTCGAGAATCTCGCAGTGCAGATCCTCGCGCTTCCGCGACCGCACGCAGTTGATGAAGTTCTGGAAATGACTGCCCTCGGCTCCTTCGACATCCGGAATCGGCGGGCCGGGCTTGTAAGAGATCTTCGGGAAACTCAAATTGGAGGCGCGCAGCGACACGCCGGAAGGTGGATCGGGCGTCTGGCCCGGCACAAAATCGCCCAGCATGGTGCTCCATTTCTGCGCCGACGTCACATAACCCTGCGGCGTGTAAAAGAACTCGCCCATCTGCACACCGCCGAACGAAGGGCTCGGGAGCGTCGTCACATCCGCTTCCACGATTGCGCCGTCCGCATACTGGTAACTGACGAACTGGCAATTCGGGGTCTCCTGATCGGACTTGTCGACGAACAGCCCTCCGTGACAGTGGATCTTCACCGGATGCACGTTCTTGTTGATCGCCCACCGCACGATGTCCAACGCGTGCACGCCGTTGTTGCCGAGCTCGGTCGTCGCCGTTTCCCAGGAATAGTGCCAGCCGTAGTGAAAACGGTTCAGTGTAAACGCCGTCATCGGCGCCGGCCCGCGATACAAATCCCAATGGACGCCTTGTGGAACCGACGATTCCGTTACATGTCCGATGCTCGTCCGCCCGCGATAGACGACCGCCCTGGCGCGATAGCACGGGCCGAACTTCGCTTCGCGGATAAAGCGCACCGCGGCGATGTTGCGCCGCTCGCTCCGCCGATTCAGACCCGCCTGCACCATCCGGTTGTACTTGCGCGCCGCATCCACCATCTTGCGTCCCTCACGCAGCGTGTAGCTCACCGGCTTCTCGACGTAGACATCTTTGCCGGCCTGGCAGGCCCAGATGGTCGCGAGCGCGTGCCAGTGGTCCGGAACCGCGATCGAGACAGCGTGGAGATCCTTCTGCTCGAAAAGTTTTCGCATGTCGAAAAAAGTCTGCGGCCTATAGCCGCCTGCCTTTTCGACCTCGGCGACCGCGTCCGGGAACAGCCGCTCATCGACATCGCACAAGTAGGCAACGCGGACTCCGGGGATTCTGGTGAAGGCGCGGATGTGATCGCGCCCCCGGCCCCGGAAACCGATCACGCCCAGGTTGATCTGATCGCTTGGACTGGCCTGGCCCCAAGCCTTGTGTACGGCGGGCGCGGCGGCCAGACCGGCCACGGCCGCATCCTTCAGAAACCCGCGCCGATTGCTTGACTCCATCAAAACCTCCTTGGTCTGATGCTCAGAATACACCAAAGTCGGGCCGATCCGTCGCGGCCGTCCGCCACGCACGGGCTCGTGGTAATCTTTACGATCGAGTGATCAACATGCACAAAGTCTCGGTCTGGCTGCTCATTTCCGGTCTGGCCGCCTTCCCGGCTGACCTCCGTCTCGGCCTCATCGGCGCCGACACCTCGCACACCGTCGCGTTCACGAATCTCCTCAACAACCCCTCTGCCGAAGGCCACGTCCCGGGGGCGCGGGTCGTCGCCGCCTACAAGGGCGAGAGCCGGATTCCCGCAGCTCCCGCGAATCCTCATCGCGCCGACCGGTTCGCCGCCGAGCTCGAGTCGAAGTTCGGCATCGAGATCGTTCCCGATATCGCAACGCTCTGTAAGAAGGTCGACGCCGTGCTGCTCGAAAGCAACGACGGGCGCCTCCACCTGAAGCAGGCCAAGGAAGTGATCGCCGCGCGCAAGCCGATGTTCATCGACAAGCCGCTCGCCGCCACGCTCGAAGACGCCCGGGAAATCGCGCGCCTGGCCGCCGAGGCCGGCGTTCCCTGGTTCAGCTCGTCCGGCCACCGCTTCAGCGCGATGAGCAGGTCGATGAAATTCGCCGACGCCACAAGTGTCGTCGTGTGGGGCGCCAGTCCTCTCGAGCCGCTCTTTCCGCTGGACCTCGCATGGTACGGCATTCACTCCATCGAAGGGCTCTACACGTTGATGGGACCCGGGTGCGAAGAAGTCACGCGAGTGGTGGGCCGCGATAGCGACGTGATCACCGGCCGCTGGAAAGACGGCAGAACCGGTGTTTTCCACGCGATGCGCACCGGAGGCGGCTCCGGCGCCGTTGTGTTTCGTCCGAAGGCCGTCGTGCAGAGCGACCCCAAACCCGCAGGCGGCGGTTACGAACCCCTGGTTCGCGAGATTGTGAAATTCTTCCAGACCCGCACGCCGCCCGTCCCGGCCGCCGAGACGCTCGAAATCGTCGCGTTCATGGACGCCGCACAACGCAGCAAGGCCGCCGGCGGCCAGCCGATGCGCCTGCGCTGAAGGCGCGCCGTGTCTTCAGCGCCAGTCAACTACCTCTTCACCGGAATCGTAGCGTCGGCCTGCGTCTGAGCGCCGCCGATCGAAATGCGGACCGGCACGTTGCCGTCGGGCGCCGAGGCCGGCACACGAACATTGAACTGGTAGAAGCCGGGGAAGTCGGGCGCGAGCCCGGCGAAGAGCACATCGGCGCCGGCGAGCGTTGTCCCGCCGATGGTGACGGTAGCGGCATCTTTCAATCGGGCGACGCCCTCGGGGAACTCGCCGGGCTGGAAGACGGGCTCGCTGAAGCCGAAGCCGGTTCCGTAGAGCGTGACCACATCGCCGGGTTTGGCGCTGACCGAGCCTGGGATGCTGAGCGAAGCGTCGGCGAGGATTTTGCTGCCGTCGGAGGCATTCAGCGCGGCGATGCTCTTGCTGGGAGCGAACAGGAAGAACGCCGGGGAGTATGTGGACTGGTTGGCGTTCACCGGATCGCTGCGTTTCTCGTTCGGAGTTCCGGGATTGGCGATCACGCGCACCTGCACCGGGCCGCTGCCTTCCAGGATGGGCGCCTGGGCATTGATCTGATCGTTCTGGATGTAGTAAACGGGCGCGCGCTTGCCGCCGATGTCGAGCGCGATGCAGGCGGCCGAAGCCGGAACCTTGCCGTTGTCCAGATCGACAGCCGCCAACCGGTAGCTGTCACCGGGCAGCGCGAAGCCGCCGCCAAAGATGGTGATGAGGGCATTCGACGAGATCGGGGCTGCCAGCGAAGCGGCGTTCACGATGCCACCGGCCGGCCGGATCGAGGGGACGTTGGTGAGATTGCAGGCCGTGACGCCGATTTTGGTGTTGGTGGTATAGATGCGGTCGCCGCCGTTGGTATTGCTGTTGTTGGCAGCGTTGCCGGCGGCATAGAAAATCACGTCGCCAACGTCATTGGCCGGCGGAATCCAATCGAGCACGAAAGTCTGCGCAGGTCCCGGAGAGCCGGCGCGCGTTCTAGCCTGAAGATGCATGGCAAACTCGAGGCGTCCGTTGCAAAGGCCCTCGACGCCACGCAGGCTTCCGTCGTCGCAGCGCACCTGGCTGTCCAGATTGGGAACGAAGGCGCCCGCGGTTCTGCCGGTGTTGCCGGCCAGACGCGCGGTAATTTCAAAACCCCAGCGCAGAGCATTGGGATCGGTGATCTCGACGGTAATCTGCTGCTTGACGCCGGGCGTGTAAGCGTTGGCCCGCACCAGCACGCGGCCGGGTCCGCCGTTAACCGGTGTGCCTCCGTGGCACTGTGTGCAGATTACGCCGCCATCAATGTCCTGGCTCGTGCGGCGAACCGGAGGGCCTGTGCTGAAGGCCGAGGCGGCAAGGGGAGTGAAAAGGAGAATCAAACCAAAACTGCAGAGGGAGGTTCTGCGTTGTCTCATAGTTTCACCTCTGAACATTGATAAAGGTATTCGGCGCGGTCGCGATGCCGCCGATTTCGGCGGCGACCGCGGCGTCGCCGTTGGGCGTTGCCGCCGGGACTCGCACGTTGAATTGATAGAGGCCGGTAGAGCTCTGGCCGGCGAATTGGACATCGGCTTGGACTCCGCCGATCCGAACTACAACCGGGTTTGTCAGCCTTCCCGCTGCCGTCACGATCTCGCCATTCGGAATGGCGGGATCGGTCGGGCCGAAGCCGGTTCCATACAGCAACACCAGTTCATCAGGCCTCGCGGGTGTCGTCTGGCCTGGAAAAAGCGTTGTGGGACCGAGCAAGCTGAAATCCGCGTGCCTTGCGGCTATGTACTTATCATTGTTGAAGATCAAGAAGGCAGGGGAGAACCTCTGCATGGTCGCGGTCACAGCCTGGCTAGTGCCCATAGTAGTGGTCACCGTGACCTGCACGGGGCCTTCGGTGGAGTCGAGCGGCGACAGGACGTTGAGTTGCAATGGGCTGATGTAGTTAATGTAGGCGTCTTTGTTATTGATTTTGACGCTGGTGCCGTCGAGCGAGGTCGGAAGCTTGTTGTTAACGAAATCTCTGTCTTCCCAAAGACGGCTGTTGGTTGCCAGGTTCGAGCCGCGTACGGT
>JBOGMR010000257.1:0-4445 GCA_050746825.1 Bryobacteraceae bacterium
CCGCTGCGCTGTACGACAAGCTGGCAAAGTATTTGGCCTCAGTAACACCCACGCATGTTCCCGAGAGATAGAGAAGGACGCCGAATGGCGGCCGCAAGGATTCTGCAAGTCACCACGCCAACCGACCAAGAAACGCCTGTCGGCGGCGCATTCAACGCGCCGCGCAGAGCTGCTCCTCTGTCCCGTCACTTAGGATAACGCCGCGATTAACGTCCGTTGGGGGCGGTCCGTAGGTTTCGACCGCGCTGAGATGGAAACCTGTCAACGTCGGCCTCTGTGGCAGAGGCGTTCGACGAGCGCGCGGCGCAGCGCGATGAGTGGTTCATCGAGTCCGGCCGCAAGTTCGCCGCTGACCATCCAGATCAGTTGCGGGAACCGGAGTTCACGCACATGTAGTCTGCGAAGCCTCGGGCGAGCCGGGCTGCGCATCAGCAGTCGATTCGGCACCAGACCGATGCCCCGGCCACGCGCGATCAAGCGCAGTTGCAACTCATAGTTGTAGGTTTCCACGCCGATGGGCAAGGGCATCTGCGCGCGAGCCAACTGTCGGCGAAGCTCGGAGCGAGCTGCGCACCCCTCTGGATTCAGTATCCATGGTTGTGCCCGCAACTCACGAACGGTGTAGGAGCGCCGTGGCCAGGTCCGGGGAGCCACAATCACGAGGTCCTCGCGGGCAATGGGTTCTGACGTGACTCCCGCCGGGGGGCCGTCGTGCTCCGCCATGAGAATGACCCCGGCGTCCAGCGCTCCGGTCTTCACGCGCGCCAGCAAGTCGCGGCTCCACCCGGTGTGGAGGCGAAGGATGGCGGCGGGGAAGGCACGCCGCACCTCGTCGAGCGGTTCGGTAAGCGCCAACTCAGTGAGCGCGTGCGCAACACCGATGCGCAACTCGCGCGCCGGAACGACTCCGCCATCGCCGACCGCCTTCAATTCGTCAGCCATGGAGAGAAATCGGCGGCAGCGCTCGAAGGCCGCGCGACCAGCATGGGTCAATGCAAATGGCCGCCTGCGCCGGTCGATGAGCGGAGAGCCGAGCACACCTTCGAACCGCTGGACGCGGCGAGATACGGCTGGTTGCGTCAGGTGCAATTCCCGGGCAGCCACGCTGATCGAGCCAGTCTCAACCACCGTTACGAACGTGCGCACGTCATCGATATGCATGGCCAGTATATTAGCTATGACCAGCTTTCACTTGCAACATAAAGCTGGCTTGGCTACTGTTCCACGACGTGGGAGGAACCCACAAGGCGGCTTTGGGCAAACACATCATCGAATCGGAGTCATCCCATGGCAGCATACCTAGTCGTCGATATCGCGAACATTCACGATGCGGCCACTTACGCGGACTACCGGGCGCAGGTCTCTCCGGGGCTTGAGGCGGCCGGGGGCATGTACCTGGCGCGAGGGGGTGCCACAGAAATCCTAGAGGGCGAGTGGGCGCCGGATCGCCTGGTGATCGTTCGATTCCAATCGATGGAAACCGCTCGTCGCTGGTGGAAGTCGCCATCCTATGCCGCGCTGAAACGGATGCGACAGCGTTCCACGCGCACCAACATGGTACTGGTGGAAGGCATTGCCGACGATCCGAGGGCGGGTCCATGAGAGATTTATCAATCACCATCGAGTCTGTGGCGATGTCGCGTCGAACGTCGCTGGACCTTAGGGAACTGCCGTTTTCTGCCGTGATCAGCGATCACATGCTGGTCGCGGAATATGGCAACGGGGCGTGGCAGTCAGCCGCGATCCGCCCGTATGGACCGCTGGCGCTCGCGCCAAGTATCTCCGCGCTGCACTACGGCATCTCGGTCTTCGAGGGTCTCAAGGCTTATCGCATGCCGGATGGCAGCGTCGCCATGTTTCGGCCCCGATGCAACGCTCGTCGGTTCCAGCGTTCGGCTGAACGACTTGCCATGCCGCCGGTCCCCGAAGAGCTGTTCATGAATGGACTCCGCGAGCTCCTTCGCCTTGACCAGCCCTGGGTGCCGGCTCACGATGAAGGTGCGCTCTACATCCGGCCCTGTCAGTTTTCGATTGACGAATCGGTCCGCGTCAAGCCTGGGGATCGCTACTTGTTTGTGGCATTTACGTTTCCGTATGGAACCTACTACGCTGTCCCCGTCGATGTAATCGTGACCGAGCGCTACGTGCGGGCATTTTCCGGAGGGGTCGGAGACGTGAAGCCCGCGGGCAACTACGCTCCCACGCTCGTCGCTGAGCGCGAGGCGCAGCGCGAAGGCTTTCAGACGGTCATGTGGCTGGACGGACTCGAGCGACGTTACGTGGAAGAGTGCGGGGTCATGAACGTGTTTTTTGTCGTGGGCGATCAGGTGATCACCCCCAGGCTGGAGGGGACGATTCTGGCCGGCGTTACGCGTGACAGCATCATGAGGCTGTTGGGAGACACGGGCCATTCCGTGGAGGAGCGGCGCATCTCCATGGATGAGATCGTCGGCGCACATGAGCGCGGGGCTCTGCGGGAATGCTTCGGCACCGGCACCGCCGCTACGCTCTCGCACGTGCGGCGGATTCGGTTTGGTGAACGCGATCTTGAACTCCCGCCTGTGGAAGCGCGGGCAGTGGGACCGGAGGTTCGAAGGCGATTGATTTCGATAACGACCGGCCGGGAGCGCGATCCCTACGGCTGGCTCGATGCAATCTGATTGGCAACCGACTTGCCAGGAGGCACAGGTGAAACACTTTCTGCTGTTCTACGACGTCTGCGACAATTATGTCGAAAAGCGAGCGTCGTTCCGCGATGCGCATTTGAAGCACGGCCTTGCCGCGTGCGATCGAGGGGAGTTGCTGCTGGCGGGAGCGCTGGCGGACCCGGTGGACGGAGCGGTTCTACTGTTTCAGGGGGACACGAGCGACGTGGCGGTGCGTTTCGCCGAAGGCGATCCCTATGTGCTCAACGGACTCATTCCGCGTTGGCGAGTTAGGGAGTGGACGACGGTGGTTGGGCGTGGCCCATCGACGCCCGTTCGTCCCGGATCGGATTGACCCACCTTCATGGCGAACATGATCGTGCGACTCTGGACGGGACGTGCCTTGGCCGAAGCGGCCGACGCCTATCAGCGACACGTGGAAAGCAGCGTCTTTCCGAAGCTCAGACGTCTCGAGGGCTTCGCGCGCGGCAGGGTGCTCCGCCGCAACCGCGATGGGCGTGTGGAATTTCTTGTCATGACAGAATGGACATCCTGGTGCGCCATTCTGGCCTTCGCGGGCGGCTCACCTGATCGTGCCGTAGTCGACACGCAGGCACGGGCCCTGCTCAGCGATTTCGACAGCGACGTCGATCACTTCGAACTGGTCCACGAGAGCCTCCTCGGCTGGAAGCTGAGCAACAGATAGGTCTGGTCGCATCGTTCTGCCAATCGCCGGTCGAGAGGGGCGATGCCGCCCGAAGGGGGTTAAGACCGTGCGAGACCTGCTTCGCAACGCCAGCCGACCGAACCACCGGCCGCGATCAATCACTGTAGTCGGCGGCGTGTTTGTCCTAGCTGGAGCGGTCGGGTTCGCTTACCACGCGACGGCATTGAGTGCCGGCGGTCAGGTTCAGTATGGCGTCATCTGGGTTCTGCTTCTTCGGTGCGTTGCGATTGCCGCAGGAGTCTTCCTGCTGTCTGGCGCCGCCTGGGCGCGCTGGCTTGCGCTCGCCTGGATTGCCTACCACGTCGTGGTGAGCGCACTCCACTCGCTCTCGGAAGCCCTCGTTCATATCGCGATCTTCGCAGTAGTGGTGTATGTTCTCTTTCGCCCGCCAGCCGTAGCCTATTATCGGGTCCGGCGCCGGAAGCAAGCAGAGTAATGTGTCCACGCTTGTTGAGTGCCCCTCGGTAGTGATTGGGCACGGATTCTTCTGGCTCTTGCCTTCCTGGAAAAAGCTGCTCACAAGAAGTGTTCCAAGTTGGAACGCCCGGCCTAGGCTGCTGCCAGGGAAGTGATTCGCCTAAGCTCTTGGTGAATTGGTATGACCAGTAAGAATTTCAGCGAAACGGTCTTGATCGTAGTCATTGACGATGAGCCGCAGAATCTCCGGCTGATGGAAGCGGCCCTGGGCGCCGAAGCGGGACCACTACTCGGCTAGGCTTGCGCGCGTTGCATGGTGCATTCGGACGCGGACGGGCAGGGGGACGCGACGGCGCGGTTCGAAACTTCCAAATCGGGGTACTTCTTACATCTCCCGTAAAGCTTTCTGCCCCCCTTTAACTACTTGGGAATACTGCCTTGGGGCCAGGTCGGGGCGCGCGACTATTGCTTGGGCTGCTCGGCCGGCGGCGGATTCTGCTCGGCCGGAGGCGGTGTCTGCGGGGGCGCCGGCGCGGGATTCTGTGGCTCCGGCTTTGGCTCTTCTTGCTTTGTGAGTGAGTTGTCGAGCACCGAGGACCCTGTAGGAACGCCCGCGCGCTGTGTCAGCACCATGCTAATGGTGGTGAGCATGAACA
>JBOGMR010000258.1:0-4264 GCA_050746825.1 Bryobacteraceae bacterium
ACGTGGTCGCGTGTCGAGGATACGAAGATCCCGAATCCCGGCTCGGGCCTCGAGTGCATCGTGCTCAAAGACGGCTTGTGGGCGATGGTTTACAACGACACCGAACGCGGCCGCCATTCACTCGCGCTGTCGCTGTCGGACGACGAGGGCAAGACGTGGAAGTGGACACGGCGCCTGGAGCTCGACAAACGCGAGCAGGGCGCCGGCGCGTTCCACTACCCTTCCATCATTCAGGCGCGCGACGGCACGCTACACGTTTCCTATAGCTACTTTCTGAATCATGTGCCGCAGGGCGAGCCGCGCAAGGCGATCAAGCACGCGCACTTCAACGTCGCGTGGGTGAAAGCCGGGGATTGATGCGTGCGCTGATTTTCGACATGGATGGAGTCATCATCGACTCCAATCCGGTGCACCGTGAGGCTTGGGTCGCGTTCAACCGCACGTGCGGGCTCGAGACCACGGACGCGATGCACGATTTCATGTACGGCAAGCGGAACGACGAGATCGTCCGAAACTTTTTCGGTGAGGAATTGACTGGCGAGGAAGTGGCGGCGCGTGGCGCAGCGAAGGAGGCTCTCTACCGCGAGTTGATAGCGCCGCGGCTGAAGGAACGCCTGGTGCCGGGCGTCGAGGCGTTCCTCGAAAAGCACTCCCACCTGCCGATGGCGGTTGCCACCAATGCAGAGCCGGCGAACGTGGATTTTTTGCTCGACCGGGCGGAGCTGCGCAGGTTTTTTCGAGTCGTGGTGGACGGCCATCAGGTGTCGCGGCCGAAGCCGGACCCCGAAGTCTACCTGCGCGCCGCTGCCGCGCTTGGCGTGGATCCCGCGGACACAGTCGTCTTCGAGGACTCGTTTCCAGGGGTCGCATCAGCCAAAGGGGCCGGGGCTCGGGTAGTGGCGCTTCGGACGACTCACTCCGATCTGGGAACCGCGGTGGACTTGATCGTGGACAATTTCCTGAGTCCCGAACTGGAGCCCTGGCTGGCGATGCACCACCCGCCGCAGAAAAGCCAGCGCTGCCTGCTGTAGCAACTCGTCGGTATCTCGGGAACGTAAAGCAGCCCGTGTCCTCTGGTGCAGATGAGTTCCGTTCCGTACCACCGGACAGCGCTGGTTACTGTTTTTGAACGACTGCCACCTTCAGCGGCGCCAGAAGACCGAGCAGTTGTTTCTTTTCGGCTTCCGGAACTTTGAGTTTGTCGAGGGTCGCGACGAGGTCTTCGACCACCGCGTTGAAGGCCTCGGTGGTGATGCCGCGATCCTTATGGGCAGCCATCATGTCCATCCCACTATATTTGCAGGGGCCGCCGGTCGCAACGCAGATGAAGCTGGCGAGCTTCACTTTGTAGGCCGCCGCGCGCGCGGGATCGCCGGCGGCATGCGCGAACCATCGGTTCACGCGACCGTCAGCCAGGATTCGCGCGACGAAGTCGTCAGTCACTGCCTGGATGGCCGGTTGGCCGCCGAGCCGGTCGTACAGCGATGCGGTCTTAGGAATTTCAGCGCCCGCCATCATCGGTGAGAGAGCGACAGCCAGTGAAAATATGGGGACCAGCGATTTCAGTTGTTTCACGATTTAGCTCCAGTTTTGAACGCAGTGGAGCGGACCGGCATCGGATCCGGATGAGATGCCGCCAGACTTGCCGCGCCCGGGTTCCAGCTCCTGTCTGTAGTGCGAAAATGCGGTTCGAAGTCGATCACCGGAGACGCGGGATCGGCAAATCACGCGACACGGCCGCCCGTATTTCACTGAAACTAAAGCAAGTTGTTGGTGCTACGGGGTCTCTGGCGGTCCTGTTGGCAGAGTGGTTGAGGGCGAGATGGCTAAAGCTGAATTGGGGCTCGATTTAGCCACAATCTGGCCCCCCTCGAGGCAGCGGAAAGAGTCTTCGAACGCCCTACCACCTGTTGTGGTTGGACCGCGTCTGCCCAGCAGGGTAGTATTCGCTCCTAACCCCTGAGAAACTATAAACTTTTTTCAACGGACCTCTTGCGTTTATACCCTGGAAGCATTACTATCACTTGTAGCCAGAAACTGGCCAGGAAGTGGTCTAAAAGTGTCGGAGGACATAGAGCAGAGGACTGGGAGTCAAGGCGCTCCAAATGAGCCTCCAAACGGCATGTACCCGGCCCGTGTTGACGAGAAGGGCCGACTGAAGCTGCCGGCGGGTTTCAAGACGTACTTCGAGAGTCTTGCGGAGAAGAAGCTGTTCGTGACCAGCCTGGATAAGAGGGTCGGCCAGATATATCCGGCGGCGGTGTGGCGGGTGAACCAGAAATTCTTCGAGTCATATCGCGCAAATCCGAAGGCAGCCAAGAACGTCGCGTTCAACGCGAACGATCTCGGCGGCGACTCGGAAATGGACAAAGAGGGCCGCATTCTACTGCCACCGGAGATGCGGCGCCAGTTGGGAATCGAGAACCAGGCGGTGAAGATTTTCGCCCACAAGGGCCGCATCGAGATCTACAGCGAGGCAGTGTATCAGGAGCGGCGGCGCGCGGCAACCGCCAGCGCCGAGCGGGACGTGGAAGAACTGGAAGGGGCGGGCCTGTTGTGACGCAGCCGGCGCACTACCCGGTGATGCTCAATGAGACGGTGGAGTATCTGAACGTCAAGCCGGACGGCGTGTATCTGGACGCCACCGCGGGACTCGGTGGACACACCGGTCCGATCGCGCGCCGGTTGACGTCGGGCTTCGTCATTGCGAACGATCGTGACGCGGCCTCGCTCGAAGTTGCGCGCCGCAACACCGCCGACGTTTCGGATCGCATCCGTTTTCATCAGGGCTCGTTTTCGGAATTACGCGACGCGGTGACAGAGAACGGTGTGGAGCAGGTTGACGGGGTGGTCGCCGATCTCGGCGTGAGCCGCTATCAACTCACTACACCGGAGCGCGGGTTTTCAGTTTTGGCGGACGGACCACTCGATATGCGCATGGATCAAAGCCATGGCAGATCGGCGGCCGACCTGGTCAATCACACCGCCGAAAAGGCGCTCGCCGATATGATCTTTCAACTCGGCGAAGAAAGGAGGGCGCGGAAGCTAGCCAGAGCAATCGTTCGAGCGCGGCCCATCAGGAGCACACGGCATCTGGCCGATGTCGTGGAGCGGGCCGCGCCCCGAACGGGCAAACTTCATCCGGCCACCAAGACGTTCATGGCGTTGCGAATGGCTGTCAACGACGAGCCTGGAGAGCTCGACCAGTTCCTGGACATGGCGCCCGAGCTGACAAAACCTCAGGGCCGCATCGTATGCATTTCGTTCATGTCACTCGAAGACCGGAAGGTCAAAGAGAAATTTCGGACATTGGGCCGTGAGAGCCGGGCCAAGGTATTGACCAAGCACCCCGCGCGGCCGAGTGAGGATGAGGTGCGAGAGAACCCCGCGTCGCGGAGCGCGAAGTTGCGGGCGCTCGAGATGAACTGAGCAGATCAACCCATATACGGAAGGCGACGAACACACATGGCTTCACTGGCGATCAAATTCAGGAAAACGGAAACGGCCGCGGCTCCCGTGGCGCGCCCCGTGAAGACCGAGGCGAACCCGTACAAGCTGCGTTCCCTCCCCAACGAAGACTTGTACCTGTTCACCAAGCGGATCGATAACTCGCGGCTGGTGCGCGCTGCGGACCCGAAGGCGCGCAGCGAGTGCTGGTCGGGAATCGGAGCGTTGTGCGCCGTGGCGGTCGTGGTGATCACCACGCTTGCACCCCGCGTTGCCAGCATCATGGCGGGCTATCAGATCCAGAGCCTCAGGCAGGAAGAGACGCGGCTGGTCAACGAGCGCACGGCCTTGCAGGCCGAGGAAGCGGCGCTGCTGTCGACCGAGCGGCTCGAACAGCTCGCGCGCGATCACAACATGGTTGCGCCCAAGGCCGGTCAGATCATCCATCTCAATGGGCGGACGCCCGCCGTCGCCGCACTCCGCACGGCCGCCGTCAAGACGGAGAAGACTGAGGAGTGAGCCTCTCATGGAAGATCGAGGGAAAGCGCAGCTCGCGCGCCGGTTGAGCTGGCTCGCCTATGGAGGCGCTGCCTGGGGCGCCGCGATCTTCCTTCAACTCATTCATCTCCAGGTCATCCGCCACGGCGAATACACGCACCTGGCGCGCAAGCAGCAGTTGCGCCTCGTGGAGATCCCCGCGCCGCGCGGCTCGATCTATGACCGCAACGGACAGCCGCTCGCGATGAGCGTCAACGTCGACTCGGTCTACGTCAATCCGATGAGGCTTGCCGACATCGCCGTCGCAGCCGACGTCGTC
>JBOGMR010000259.1:0-4935 GCA_050746825.1 Bryobacteraceae bacterium
CATTTTCAAGTTAAGTCTTCCGCTCGACTGGAGCATGGTGTCGCGAATCGCTTCGCCTTCGAGACGCCGCGGGCTGAAGCGCCACAGGAGCTTGTTGTCGGGATCGACCTTGGCGGCTGAGTCGCTCGGCTGGGACGACTGCTGGTAGGTGTTCGACAGCATGATGAGGCGGTGCATTTTTTTGATGCTCCAGCCGTTCTCGATAAAACTGCCGGCGAGATAATCGAGCAGCTCGCGGTGTGTGGGCCGCTCGCCCATGACGCCGAAATCGCTGGGGCTCGCGGCGATGCCGCGTCCGAAATGATAATGCCAGATGCGGTTGACCATGACGCGCGCGGTCAAAGGGTTGCCGGGACCGGCGAGCCAGTTGGCGAGCGCGCTGCGCCGGCCGCTGGATGCGACCCCGGCGGGCGGCGCGATCTTCGCGTCGGCGGGATCGAGGATCGAGAGGAAACCGGGCTGCACTTCCTCACGCGGCGCATCGTAGACGCCGACGGCGAGCACGTGAGTTTTGGGGGACGCGGCGCCGTTGTCGATCATGGCCTGCGCGACGGGAAGATCGGCGGGCTTGAGGCCGGAGTATTTGTCGAGTTCCTGCTTGAGCTCGCGCCAACGCTTGCCCTCTTCGCCACGCAGGCGCTTGGCGGCCTCGTCGATGTCATGCTCGAGCTGCGGGCGAGCCTTGTAATACATCTGCCACTGAATGGGCGTGCGTTTTGCGGGTTCGGACGTGACGGCGTCCTGAATCTCCGGCGGGAACTTGTCGAAGCTTTCCTGGTAGATCGCGCGCAACGGTTTGGCCGCCAGAGTCGCCATCTCGGTGCGAACGTCTTTTGTCTTCGCGTGCCAGACCTCATACTTGTCCTGGTAGGCGCGGCGCTCCTCGCCGGACACCAGCGTGGCGCCGTCTTCAATGCGTGTGTTGGCGAAGAAGGACTGCAGGCGGTAGTAGTCTTTGTGCAAGATGGGGTCGAATTTGTGATCGTGGCAGCGCGCGCATCCGTAGGTGAGTCCGAGGAACGTGGAGCCGACGGTATCGGTGATGTCGTTCAGCAGTTCCTGGCGGCGCTGCATCAGATTGCGCGCGTTGCTCTCGTCGGGGAAATGGCGGTTGAAGCCGGTGGCGATGAGCGCAGCCGGATCGGTGGGATAAAGCTCGTCGCCGGCGATCTGCTCTTTGACGAAACGATCGTAGGGCTTGTCCTGATTGAACGAATCGATCACGTAGTCGCGATAGCGCCAGATGTGGGGGCGCGTTTCGTCGCTCTTGAAACCTTCGCTGTCGGAGTAACGGGCGAGGTCAAGCCAGTGGCGCGCCCAGCGTTCGCCGTAACGGGGAGAGGCAAGGAGACGGTCGACCACTTTCTCGAATGCCGCGGGCGAATCGTCGGCGAGGAACGCTTGCACTTCGCCGGGCTCCGGCAGCAGGCCGGTCAGATCGAGGGTCGCGCGGCGGATCAAGGCGATCTTCGCGGCGGGCGTCGACGGCTTCAGTTCTTTCTCTTCGAGTTTCGCGAGAATGAAAGCGTCGATGTCATTTTTCACCCAGGCTCGCGCGGCCACTTGCGGCGGGGCGGGTTTCAGGATCTTCTGAAACGCCCACCACCGTTTTTGCATCGGAGTGAATTGTTTGGGAGTGTCGGCGGCAAAGAGACACACCGCTACAAGCGACCCGGCGGCCAAAGCCAACGATTGATTCCTCTCCATGACGCCTCCTGGCTAAGGGGTTTGCTGACAGGAGTATAGCATAGCTTATCCCGTATCCTAAATGGAAATGCGCGTCAAGGTTCTATCAGCGGTCCTGCTGGTCCTAATGGTTGTTGTGCCCGGCGTCGGCGCATACCGCGGATACTTCCAGGACGACGACCTCGACACTCTGAGTTGGGCCGCCTACGTTCCGGAGAGCCACTTTTGGCGGAACCTGTTCGACCCGATAGTGCAGAATGTAAACTTCCGGCCGGCGGGAGGGTACTACTATCACGCGATCGCCCGAGTGGCAGGTTTGAAATTCGGCTGGTATGTGGCGGTGTTGCAGGCGCTGCACGCGCTCAACACGCTGATGGTGTGGCGCCTGTTGGCCAGGCTCGGGGTGAAGCCGTGGCCGGCGCTCGCGGGCGCCGCATTCTTCGCATTTCATCCCGCGTGCTTCGACGCGTACTGGCGGCCGATGTTCGTCTTCGATGTTCTCTGCGCGACTTTTTCGATGGCCTGCCTGCTGGCGTGGATGGAGCGGAGATGGGCGATCAGCCTGCTGTCGTTCTGGCTGGCGTACCGGTCGAAGGAACTGGCCATTGCGCTGCCTCTGGTTCTGGCGGCGTATGAATTCCGGCTGGGCGAGCGCAAGTGGAAGCCTCTGATTCCGTTTCTTGCGGTTTCTTTTTCGTTCGGAATTCAGGCTATTCTGTTAAATCGCGGACAACGGACGCCTTATTCCCTGGATTTCTCGGGCAAGGCGATCTGGACGACAGCGCGTTACTATGCGGGCGAGCTGGGGTTTCCGTTCGCCGGAATGATTCTGGCGGGTGTTGCGGCGCTGCTGCGCGACCGGCGCGCCTGGCTGGGGGCGGCCGGGTTCTGGGTGCTGTTGGGGCCAATGCTGGCGCTGCCGGGACGCCAGATCAGCGTTTACCTGTACGTTCCGCTGGCGCTGGCCGCGGTGGTGGTCGCGGTGACGGCGGAGAAGACGCGCTGGGTCTGGCCGGCGCTGGCGGGATGGCTGGTCTTCTCGGCCTGGGCGCTGCCGCCTTATGCGGCAAAAGAGATCGCCATGGGGGAAGATCATCGGCGATTTGTGGGCACGCTCAGGGAATTTGTGCATTCGCATCCTGAAATTCAACGCTATTTTTATGAGTCGATTCCGGCGTCGCTGCGGCCGTGGGGAATCAGCGGTGCTTTGATGTATGTCTGCCGGGAGGTTCGGCGGACGGAAAATCCGTGCGAGCTCGATCGGGCGGACGATTCGCGATTTCAGCCTGTGGCGCACGATCAGAGTGCGGCGGTGCTGGCGTGGGATGCGGCGCAGCGGCGGATGGTGATTATCAGCGGGAAAGGCGGGGATGCGCCGGCCGCGCGGATTCGAATGGATACTTTGACGCCGGTATGGCAATTGCGGCGCGGATGGTACGGGCGCGAAGGAACGTTTCGGTGGATGCAGCCGGAGGCCGAGGTGCGGCTGCAAAAGCCGGAGGGTGCGACGCGGTTCCGGATGGAACTGGTGGTGCCGGTGGCGGTGCTGGGTGAGGCGAAGCAGCGGGATATAGAAGTGTTTTTGGATGAGCGCTCGCTGGGGCGCGTTACGGTGTTGAAGACGGGGCAGCAGAAGGTTGACTGGAAGGCGCCGGCGGGGCGCGGGGGACCGGTGAGTGTGCGGATTGTGTCGAAGCCGGGGATGCAGGATCCGTATGAGCCGCGGGAGATTGCGGTGGCTGTAGAGGCCTTGGGGTTCGAGTGAGGACAAGCGCGGGTCGCGTCCCGGCGTGGCAGACACGAGCGGCAGCATTGGCAAAGGCGAGAATCTTTGCGCGACGCAAGGATTTCGCGGGCCACGGAATCTGGGCAGGCGACACCGCCTGTCCCACCTCCGGGCACCGGTCTTTGCGGCGCAGGCGCACTGTGCCACGTCGTACAATTGAACAGCATGTTGCGTACATTTGTTTTGCTTATTGCGGCGTCGGTCGCTTTTGCGGCGGATACGCGCAAGACGGCTCTTGACCGCTATGTCGCGGCGCCCGATCCGGCGTATCGCTTTGAGCTGGTGAAGACGATTCCCGGGAACGGGTTCAAGGGCTACGTGGTGGACATGACCTCACAGACGTGGCGGACCGCGAAGGAAGCCGATCGCACGCAATGGAAGCACTGGCTCACAATCGTGGCGCCCGATAAGGTGTCGAGTTCGGTTGGGTACCTTTCAATCGGCGGCGGGAGCAACAACAATCCGGCGCCGGATCGAATCGATGCGAGTTTGAGCGACATGGCCGTGACGACCGGCACCGTAACGGCGGAGCTGCGGATGGTGCCGAATCAGCCGCTGACGATGGGCGGCGAAACCCGAGGGCGCACCGAGGATTCGCTCATCGCGTACACGTGGGACAAATTTCTGCGCGGCGGCGACGAACAGTGGCCGCTCCGGCTGCCGATGACGAAGAGCGCGGTGAGAGCGCTCGACACGATCACTGCATTTTGCGGGGACGCTGCGCGGGGATCGGTGCGCGTCGACCGTTTCATCGTCGCGGGCGGATCCAAGCGCGGGTGGACGGCGTGGACGACGGCTGTGGTCGACCCGCGCGTAGTTGCGGTTGTGCCGCTCGTCATCGATATGCTCAACGTGGAGAAATCGTTCGATCACCACTACCGCGCGTACGGGTTTTACGCCCCGGCAGTGAAAGATTACGAGAACATGCGGATCATGGAGTGGCAGGGGCGGCCGGAGTATCGCGCGCTGATGAAGATCGAAGAGCCGTATGAGTATCGGGACCGGCTGACGCTGCCCAAGTACATGATCAACGCTGCGGGCGATCAGTTTTTTCTACCCGATTCGGCCCAGTTTTACTTCGACGACCTCCGCGGCGAGAAGTATTTGCGCTACGTGCCGAACGCAGACCATTCGCTGCGAAACTCGGATGCGCGCGAAAGCCTGGCGGCGTTTTACGAGGCTGTGGTCAGGGGTAAGCCGCGTCCGAAGTTTTCCTGGAAGCTCGACAAGGCGGGCGTGAAAGTGAAAGTGGACGACAAGCCGAGTGAAGTGAAGCTTTGGCAGGCGACGAATCCGTCGAAGCGGGACTTCCGGCTGGAGACGCTGGGCGCGAAATACACGAGCACTGTGCTCACGGCGCAGAATGGGGTGTATGAGGCGAAGTTCGCAAAGCCGGAATCGGGGTGGACGGCGTACTTCGTGGAGCTGACGTTCCCGAGCGGCGGCAAGTATCCGTTCAAGTT
>JBOGMR010000260.1:0-2455 GCA_050746825.1 Bryobacteraceae bacterium
GACGGCGATCGGCTTCATCAATTCACCGTCGCACATTCCTTGTAACTTCAGTGCGGCCGCAGGCCGGCGAAGAGCGGGCAGGCGGCCAGAGGCGCAACCGCTTGCTCAAGCGCGCGGAGGAACGGCTTCGCGAATGGCGGGCATGCGGTCGACAAATCCGGCCTTGGTGCGGCGCAATTCGGCGATGGCGGCGGTGCGCAGGCGCTTCAGTACCGCCTGGTGCTCGGGCTTCACCGCAAGGTTGTTCAACTCGTCAGGATCGGAACGAAGGTCGTAGAGCTCTTCGAGGTCGTGGATCAGCGGACGAACGTACTTGAGATGCCGTTCGCGCAGCATGATGTACCAGGGCACGGCGCCGTGAAAGGCGTCGCTTCCTTGCGGAATGACATTCGTGTCGGACCCGAATTTCTGCCCCGTCGCGGCGAGCATCACCGGATGGGGCCAATCGGCATCCGGGTTTTTGAGCAACGGCGAGAGGTCGCGGCCGTGCATCTCCCAAGGCGTGTCGATACCGGCGAACCGGAACATGGTCGGAACCAGATCGACGCCGCCAACCGGCGTATTGCAAATGCGCCCTTCGGGGATGCGGCCGGGCATGGAGAAGATCAACGGCGAACGGATGTTGGCGTCATAGGCCGCGACTTTGGTTCCGCGGAAGCCGTGCTGGCCAAACGCCAGGCCCTGATCGGAGGTGAAAATCACGAGTGTGTTTTTGATCTGGCCGGTTTCCTGGAGAGTGGCCATCAAACGCCCGACGGCTTCGTCGAGCGCGAAGACGCCTTGATGGTATTGGCGCACCCAGGAGTTCAGCGTGCGGCCGCCGGCCATAGGTACGCCGTTGGGGCCCTTCTCCCAATGCTCGACTTTCTGCGCCCAATCGGGCTTGCCAGGCCGCGGCGGGAAGATGTCGGCGGGGGTGTCGAAATCGACGCCCTTCAGTTCTTCCTTGTGACGCTCGGCCGGAGTGTAGGGGCCGTGTACGGCGCCGTAACAGAGCCACAGATACCAAGGCTTGTCTTTATCGCGAGCGCCGGCGCGACCGTTGCCGCGGATGAGATCGATAGCCCAGTCCGTGTACTGGTCCGTCGAGTAGCGCTTGAGGACTTCGGTCTTGCCGCCGTGGTAGGTGATCGGCTGATCGTAGTAGTAGTGCGTGCTCGTCTCGGTGTACTTGGGCCGATTCCAGACGAGCTGGAAATCCCAGTCGCGGCCGTAGCCGGTGTCGGTCCCGGTGTGCCACTTGCCGATTTGCGCCGTGAAGTATCCTTTGTCGCGGAATACCTTCGGCCAGAAGGGGCATTTTTGCGGATCGTAGGTGCTGCCCGGGTAGTTGCCGGCCATGCGCATCGACTCGACTCCGAACTGATGGTGGCCGGTGAGCAAGGTGGCGCGCGACGGCATGCACCAGGCGCCGTTGTAGGCGGCCGCGAATCGCACGCCCTGTTTGGCGAGCTTGTCGATGTTGGGTGTCCGAACCCACCGGTACGCTTCCGGATAGGCGCTGATGGTGCGGTAGGAATGGTCGTCCGTGTAGATAAACAGAATGTTGGGCCGGTCGGGAGTGGCCGCGCCCTGGCACTGATTTGCGGCGGCGCTCCCGAGGGTCAGCGTGCCGAGCACTTCTCTTCGAGTCAGTCGTCCAACCGGATTCACGAGCACCTCCTGCGACGTTCTCTGTGGATTCTATCAGGAGACTCGCGAGATGGCGCGCCGGATTCCGGCCCGGCGAGGGCGGGCGGCGTCCGCATATCTGCGCCTCCAGACGGACTCAATCTCTGATAAATCTGAACAGAGGCTCTCTCATGGCGGCGACGCGGAAGACGAAACCATCGAAACCGGCCAAGAAAACGGCGGCTAGGCCCAAACCCGCGGCCAAGCCGAAGAAAACAGCGAAGTCCGCGCCTGTGAAGAGATCGCGCGCTATGAAACCCGCGATCGCGGTAACTAAACGAAAGCCCGCCAGGAAAATCGAGCCGCTCGATCTCTCCGGATTTCCGCCGGAGTCGATTGCGTTCCTCGAAAGGTGGTTGTGTCTGGCCTGCGTGCGGGATGTCTTCATGCGTCACCTCGATCTGGCGCCCCGAACGGCGCAGCGGGAGATCAAGGGCTATACGCCATCGATAGAAGAGCTGCATGCGCCAACCATGATGCGGCCTTGGTTCGACAATGAGCCTGTTCAGAAGGTCTGTCCTTACTGCGGGAAGCCTGCGAGATGGCACGCGCGCCTGGCGGTTCATCGCATCGAAAGCGGCAAGGCGACGGATGCGCTGCGGCGCGAGCTGGTCAAGTCGCTGCCCCAGTCCGGCAACCAGTTCGTGGTGCTCGAAGAAAAGGCCACGCAGCAGCACGCCTTCTACGAGTGGCTGGACAAAATCAGCACAGGTCTCGATCTCGACGACCCGGTCTGGCTTCGCGAGGTTTCACGGCGGTATCTGAGCCGGAAGGAACCCAAGAC
>JBOGMR010000261.1:0-6533 GCA_050746825.1 Bryobacteraceae bacterium
CACTGATCCGTCGCTGATGACCCAAGGATCTTGGGCCAGTGGCGGGGAGCGAAGGGAGATCGGGCATTCTTGGACGGCGGGCCTCTGGAGAGCGGAACGGATGAAGCTTTGAGCCGTAGGGGCATAAAAACCCCCGATGGGGAGCAGAGTTCGGGAAGCGCTTCGGAACGTTGGATTGGAGCTAGGCAACGGGGATCGCTTTTTGCGTAAGTGACAGGCGGTTCGGACCGGGCTTGGTGGCGGTTCAGCGGGCGTTGAAAAGGCAGATCAGGAACGTCGACCCCGTAGCGGTGGCCTGGAGAGCAGGCAGTCGAGGCGGGCGAGGGAAAGGTCGCCTTCGAAACGCAGGTTTCGATTGGGAAAAACCGAGCAGACGAGTTCCGTAGCGTTGAGCCGTCGTCGCAGAAATGCGGAGACGGGGAGCGAAAGAGATATCGTTCCGGTATCCCAATCTCCCCACTCGTACCGAGCTAGCCGGGGGCGAGTGACATTGGAAAGTGGGTCACTTGGAACCATTTTTATTTGTCGGCTGTGAAGCGGAAAGTGGCGAGGCGAAAGCGCGCGCTACGTTCACGTTTTCAGTACCGGCGCCACCTGGGTCCAGGATTCTCCTGATGAGGGCGGTCTTTAGATGACCGCAAGGTCTGATTGACCGCCCGCAGGAGCGACGACTTTACCTGTGGATGGGTTGTGTGGCTCTCGCGACGTATGTCTTGACGTAGTCTGCAAAAGCCCTCTGCATCGCTTCGCGTGCACCACCGGCGTTGCGAAGCGGGATTCCTTCGATCGCCAGCACCGGAAGCAGATCGCGTGTCGTGGAGGTTATGAACACTTCATCGGCCTGTTGGAGATCCGCGGGGAGGATGGTCTTTTCAGTCACGGAGACGCCGCACTTTACTTCATGAAGCAGCAGGTCGCGTGTGACGCCGGGCAGGCACCCTGCCGACAGGGGCGGCGTCCAGACCTGATTGCCGCGCGCGACGAAGATATTGGCGGAAGTGCACTCTGCCACTTCGCCGCGATTGTTCAGCAGAACTACTTCGTCGAAGCCGCGTTCCTGCGCCTGTTCGAGCCACGCCAGGTTCATCGCCCAGGCGAGAATCTTGGCTCCAGCATAAACGCACTCGGCGTGCCGGGCGTGTGGGACGTAGGCGAGACGCACGCCCTCACCCCAGTTCTTAAGTTGTGCGGTGAAGGCGATTACGTCGGAAACGCGGCCGGTCACCGGTCCGGCCCAAACACTGCCGCCGTTTCGGACGACGATGAGCCGCATGGTGGCGTTCTGAGCATGGTTGCGGTCGACCAGTTCGAGCAGGCGCTCGTGGACCGGAGCGGAATCGGAAGGCATCGGCACGCGCAGGAGCGCGGCGTCGCGGATCATGCGCGCCCAATGACGTTCGAAGGCAAATAGAACGCCATCGATGACTTTGATGGTGCTGAAGACGCCCCAGCCCGACAGCAGACCGGCCTGTCCGGCGGACAACGTGGTCTCCGAAGCCGCGCAGATGCGATCGTTGTGAAGAATCAGCCCGTGCATTCGGCGGCCTGTGCGGCCTGCCCTTAGCTTTGTACCGCGGTCTTCAGATGGAAATCGAAGGTGGCGAGTTTGACGCCTTTCTTGCCATCTTTCAGACGCAGCGCCAGAGACTTTCTGAACGCGCGATCGACCGCGTTGTACTTGTCGCCTTCGAAATACAACTGAGTGGTGCGTATCGGGACGTTGCTCGCACTCAGCTTCAGATGGAGGTGGGCCGGGCGGTAGGTTGTTGGTCCGGCCTTGTAGGGCGGAGGCACAATGGTCTTGATCTCGTAGCGCCCTTTCTTCTCGGCCTGCAGTTTGCCGCGCATTTTATAGCCGGTGTTGTCGTAGACACCGTCCGCGTCGCAGTGCCACACGTCGAGGATCGCATTGGGGACCGGTTGGCAGCGCGTGTCCAGGACGCGGCCGCTGACGATGAGAGGCGTTCCGGGCGTGCCGGACTCGACCATCGCCGTGCGCTCCGGGGCGCCGGCTTTGTAAAACGGCCCTTCGATGTTGTCTTCGGTTTCGTCGCACTCGCCCGCTTCGAGCACGCTGCCCCAGACGAGCGCTGTGGCTCCGGCTCCGCCGACGCGCAGGAATTCTCGCCGCAGTACGACGTCTTCCATGTGAACCTCCACGTATTGGGGATTGTAACACGGCGCCGATGAGCTGTGCTGTCTGCGAGCGCGTTACAATACAAAGTTCCTATGAGCCTGCGTTTTCCAATCGCCGCGATTACCGATGAGTTTTCTCCGGACATCGAGCGCTCTGTGCAATCCATGGCAGAGATCGGGATGTCGGGAGCCGAGCTGCGGGTGCTGTTCCGCAAAAATGTCATCGATCTCACCGACAGCGAGGTGGACCATGCCAAAGCGCTGTGCGAAGCCAAGGGCCATCAGATCATTTCGATTGCGTCGCCTCTGCTGAAGTGCGTGTTGCCGGATGCACCCGAGGTGGATGCACGCTTTCAGCAGGATATGTTCGCGGCGCCGTACAAGATGGAGGATCAGCCGCGTCTGGCGCGCAGGGCGTTCGAGATTGCGCATCGCACCGGCGCGCGCATCGTGCGGGTGTTTTCATACTGGCGGACCGTCGATCCGCCGCAGGTGTTCGAGCGCGTTGTGGAAGCACTGGCGGGGCTGGCGGCCCAGGCTGAGAAAGAAGACGTCACCATCGGCCTCGAGAACGAGCACGCCTGCAATGTCGCGACGGGAACGGAGACAGCGCGGGTGCTGGCGGCGTGCGACCATCCAAATCTGAAAGTGGTCTGGGATCCCGCCAATTGCTATCTCTCGGGCGAGATCCCGTTCCCCGACGCGTACCGGCGTTTGCCGGTGAGCCGCATCGTGCACGTGCACGCGAAGGACTGCCACGTCGACGGGCACAAGCCGATCTGGGGACCGCTCGGTGAGGGCGGGATCGACTGGCGCGGGCAGATCGCGGCGCTGGCGGCCGATGGGTATCGCGGCTGGATCAGCCTCGAGACGCATTGGCCCGGGCCGGGCGGCGACAAGCACCTGGCGAGCATGATCTGCGGACGCAATCTGAAGACGCTGGTGTCGGCCTGATGCCAGCGGACGGTCCCTTCCTTATCCTTCTCACGCTGGGCGCAATCGGGCTGCTGCTGTTCCTCATCCTGGCGGTGAAGCTGCACGCGTTTCTCGCGCTGATGCTGGCGAGCATGGCGCTGGGCCTGACGGCCGGGATGGAGCCGCTCAAAGTGCTGCGGTCGATGCAGGTGGGATTCGGCGAAGCGCTGGGGTTTATCGCGGTGGTGGTGGCGCTGGGCGCGATGATCGGGCGATTTATCGAGTACTCGGGCGGAGGACGGGCACTGGCGGAGTGGCTGCTCGGCAAGTTCGGGCGCGACCGCGCGGCGTGGGCGGTGTTCACGGCGGCATTTCTGGTGGGGCTGCCGATTTTCTTCGAAGTGGGGTTCATCATCCTGGCGCCGATCGCGTGGAGCCTGGCGCGCGAATCGAAACGGAGCCTGCTTTACTATGGGCTGCCGCTCGCTTGCGCGCTGACTGTGACGCACGCGCTGGTACCGCCGCACCCGGCCCCGGCGGCTGCAGCCCAGCTTCTGGGCGCCGACCTGGGGAAGACAATTCTGTTCGGTGTAGCGGTGTCGATTCCGATGGCGATCGCGGGCGGCATCCTCTACGGGAACTGGATCTCGGGTAAGATCTTCGTGCCCGTCCCCGCTATGGCGGCGCGGAGCGAGACAAAGGAGACCGGGACGCCGCCTTCGGTCGGGCTGGTCGTCGTGCTGCTGTTGCTGCCGGTGATTTTCATTTTTGCGGCGACAATTTCCCGCATGGCGAAAACACCGGGCACAACGATGCTGGGCTTCCTTGGACATCCGTTCACGGCGCTCCTGGTGACGGCGTTGGCCGCGATGTTCTTCTTCGGGCTGCGACGCGGGTTGAACACGAGCCAGATCGGGCGCATGTCGTCGGAGGCGCTGGCGCCGGTGGGGACGCTGCTCGCGATCATGGGCGGCGGCGGTGCGTTCAAGCAGGTGATTGTCGATTCGGGCGTCGGGCCATACGCGGGCAATCTGCTGGCAACATCGGCGATCTCGCCGCTGGTGGTGGCGTATCTGGTCGCGGCGGCGATGCGGGTGGCGCAGGGTTCGGCGACGGTGGCGATTATTACCGCGGCGGGAATCGTGGCGCCGCTGGTGAAGTCGATCCCGGGCTACACGCCCGAGATGATCGTGCTGGCGCTGTGCTGCGGTGGGACGGTGTTGTCGCACGTCAACGATGCGGGCTTCTGGCTGGTGAACGAGTACTTCGGAATGACGGTGCCGCAGACGCTGCGGACGTGGACGGCGATGAAGGTGATCACGTCGTTTGTGGGGATCGCGATTGTGCTGGGCGCGCAGGCAGTGTTTTTTTAGTGCAGAAGCCAGAAGCGAGAATTCCGCTGCCCCGGACAACCGGAGCCTGGCAAGACCACTCCCGTGGGCGATCGGAGCTTCAGCGAATTGAGGCATCACTGTGCCGCTGGCTTGGTTCCCTCGCCTGGCGCGCGGGACGCAGCCGGAGCGCGCACATTGGCGTCTCATCGGAAGGGGCGCAGGAATCTACTGGCCTGATCTGGATGAAGACATTAGCGTCGAGAGCCTTCTGGCAGGGCGGAGATCAGGCGAGAGCCAGGCGTCTCTTCGTCGTTGGATCGAGGGACGCAAGGACCCCTGAGCCGCTGGCCTGCGATGCTATGATGCAGAGAAAGCCTGCCGTATGCACATTCGGGACATTTTCGCCCAGCACAGGACGACGTTTTCGTTTGAGTTTTTTCCTCCCAAGACGGCGCAGGATTCCGAGCAGCTCTATCAGACGATCAAGCATCTCGAGGAGTTGAAGCCGTCGTTTGTGTCGGTGACGTACGGAGCGGGCGGATCGACGCGCGAGTTGACGCACGAACTCGTGTTGCGGATCAAGCAGTCGAATAGTCTCGATCCGATTCCACATCTGACGTGCGTGTGCCACTGCGAGGACGACATCGCGCAAATTCTGACGCGGTATGCCGAGGCTGGCATTAGTAATATTCTGGCCCTGGGCGGAGATCCGCCGCGCGATCGCGCCAATTACGATCGCGCGACCGACACGTTCCGGCACGCGGCGGATCTGGTGCGCTTCATTCGCAAGTTCAACGAGCGCGGGGGGCGCAGCGACGCGCGAGGCTTCGGCATCGGTGTCGCGGGGTTTCCGGAGGGACATCCCGACACGCCGAACCGGCTGGTGGAGCTTGACCATCTGAAGGCCAAGGTGGACGCGGGCGCGGACTACATCTGCACGCAGTTGTTTTTTGACAATCACGATTTCTACGATTTTCGAGAGCGGTGCGAGCTGGCCGGTATCCGCGTGCCGATCGTCGCGGGAATCATGCCGATCACGAGCGTGGCCGGTATGAAGCGGATGGCGCAGCTCGCGCTGGGCGCGCGGTTTCCGGCCGCGCTGCTCAAGGCGCTCGCTCGATGCGGGAATCAGCCCGACGCCGTCCGTCGCGTGGGAATTCACTGGGCCACCGAGCAGTGCCGCGATCTGCTGGATGGCCAGGTGCGCGGAATCCATTTTTATACGCTGAACCGGTCGGATGCGACGCGGAAGATTTACGAATATCTGGGCGTGCGGGACAGCTCGGAGTTGCGGGAGCCGGCAAACGCGTCGAATTAGAAAGCAATGGCCGGCTGCGGCCCGTAAGGACGTCGCCTTTACTGATTAATCGCGGCGAGCCAGTAGCCGGGACGCGTGCGCGGTTTGGCGCCGGGATGATTCACCAGCACTTTGATCTCGTGGAAGCCGCCCTCGAGTTTATTGGACGGGCTGTACGTGATCATGTACTGACTGTGAATCTCCTCGCCGATCCGCGAGATGGCGTCTTCGAGACCGCGCTGGCGGACGAACGAGAACTCGGCGCCGCCAGTGCCCTTGGTGAAGACCTCGGCGTGATTGCTGATGAAAATGGCTTTGACGTCGCGGAAGATCTCGATGAGCAGCGGCACGAAATCGGCCGCGCCACCAGGGCCGCCGGTCTTCTGCGCGATGGTGTGCGGCGTTGACGGCACGCCGCCAGGCAGCGGCATGGCGGCCGGCAGACGCGAGTCGGGTCGCGGAGGCTGCTGCTTGGCGGTGACCGTGGTCACCACGCGGCTGATGTTCAGCGTATAGACAGTGACGTTGGCGAACTGAGCGGCCGTCAGCACGCTCTTGGCTTTGGCTTCGCTGGTGATGTCGCGCGTTTCACTGATGAGCAGGATAAAACGCCGGCGGTTTGGGGGGCGGCGCCTCAGCATGCGCACGGACTCTTCCACCGCGTCGACCATCCGGGCGGATGAACTGCCGGCCGTCATCTTTTTCATGGCCTCGCTGAGCTTGGCGGTGTCGTTGGTGAATTCCTGCAAGACACGCAAGCGATGGTCGAATGCCATCACTGCAACTTCGCCCTGGTCGCCCACAACAACCGATTCGAGCAGCGAGCCTACTTTCTTGATCTGCGGCAGAAC
>JBOGMR010000262.1:0-4686 GCA_050746825.1 Bryobacteraceae bacterium
GGGTTGGCCCACACTTTCGACGAAAGCGTTCGCATCTCACGGCGCTCCTCACAAGCTCGCGACTCTATGTAATAGCGGTGGACCGATTCAGTTTGATGCTGGGCTTCTCCGCGGCATTGGTGACCGATCTGGAGAGGATTGTGCAAGCGGCGACGGCATCTGGGACCGCTTGAACATGAACTGGAGACGCGCGCGGATCGCGGCTCCGGTTTGTCTTGGGCGTCATCGATCAACAGGTTAAAGCGTCACGGGAAAAGCATGGGATTTCGGAAAAAAAAGGAGGGGAGCGAACTCCCCTCCTTTCAAGAACTACAGGTTTTGAGTGGTTTAGTAGCCGAGCTGCTCACCCGAGCCGGAGCTTGCTGTCAGGAACGGATCCGCAACGCGAGTCCTGTCGGGGATGATCAGCGCCAGGTAACCCATCGCCAGTCTGGTAGCGCCGGCGTCGCTGACAAACGCGAAACCGTGAGCATACTGGAAGCGGCAGACCGCGATCATGTAGCCCTGGAAGTTCGGGGCTGCAGACGAGGCCAGCGTGACGTAGGTAGTACCTGCTGCGACGTTCGGTGTCAGCGTTGCCGCCGGAGCGTTGGCGCCGAACCAGTTCAGGGTGCAAGTGCCCGCCTGAGTGGAGGTGCCGAACGGATCGCTAGAGGTGTTGGAGATCGCCAGACCGGTGTCGAAGCCGAGCTGGTTGGTCACGAACGGATAGAGCAGGTTCGTGATGCAAGGATTGATCGAGAAGATGTTGCTGGCGACGGACGTGTCAGCAAAACGCGGAATCGGAGCTGAATTGGAAGCAGTAGTTACGCTGCTGGTCGGCGCGTAGCTGCCGTTCACAGTCGCGGTGCCAAGCGCTGGAGAATTGGCGCCCGGGTTGGCTGTGTAGGTTGCGTAAACTCCGAAGCTCAGAACACCGAATGAGTTCTGGACGAGGTCGGAGTCGGTGACTTCCCAAACAACGCTACCGGAGCCGGTGGTGATTGCAACTTCGACGACGTTGGCAGGACTTGCAGGGACGCCGGTCCCGCTGGCAGCGGCGACATCGGCGAAAGTGCCCGCCTCAGGCGAAGTGGCGCGTGCCGTGTCAGTGATTTGAGTTGAACCACTGACCGAAATCGTGCTGACACCACCGGTACAACCAGCACCTCCCGCGCAACGGTCAACGAATAAGCGGACGCCGACGGGAACGTTGTTGAAGGTTGCTTTCAGACGGGTCCCAAAATCGGGAAGTCCCGCAATGCCGAGAGCCCCACGGTTCGCCGTATCGCCAACCAGAAGGGGATTGTAAAAGCCCGTTTCCGTGATGTTCTGGAGACCTACTATAGCATTCGACACCACGCCGGACGGATTAGCGAACGAAGAACCCGGATTGCGCCGCTTGAACGCGCTGGCAAACAACTCCGAGTACCGCAGAATTGCGAACCTCGCCGCGCTCTCGCTTCGTGTGACGCACTGTTGCAATGCTTGAGGCAGTGTCGTACTCGTGTTGGTCACCGCAATGTTGGAACCGCTGTTGACCGTGAACTGGAGGCCCTTTTGCACAGAGGCAACCTGCTGTTGCGGATTGTTGATCGGCACGACGATCGAACCGGTGGCTGTGATCGACATCACGATAGGCGTCGGGATTGAGTTGGGGCCCGCTACACCGAGCGCGTTCGCATTGGCTCGAACGTTGACGAGCCGGATAATTCGGGTCCGGTTCGAACCTGGGGGATCGATGGGGACACCGAGCCACAAGACCGAGTTCGAAGCCACCTGTTGGCCTTGAAACACGTTCTTATTCTGAGGTGAGGCAGAGGGTGTCGTGGTTCCGCCGCCGTAGTAAAGTGGATTGCCAAATCCGCCATTCCCGTCGCCGAAATTGATGCAGACGCCTGTGGCGGTCTGGCACGGGTACTGATTGTTCGGGGCCGGATCGTCGAGTAACAAGATCGCTTCCGACCATTGGGATCCGAGGACGGCACTGCTGGTCAGCAGGCGGCTCGTCACCGACGTATTCAGGAAGACCTGGACATTAACCGGTTGGATCTGCTGCCCGACCGGGGTCGGTGTACCACCTGTGCAATTCAGCGTTACTTCACCTGTTAGCTCAGTCAATCCTTCAGAACGCACAACCGGTGGATTACCAGCATTAGCAACGCACTGCAAAGCCGGCTGTACCTGTGCGCTAGCCGTGGGCACCAGACCGAGCAGCAGGCCCAATACGGCAAGCACAGGAAGACATCTGCGAAAATCTGCCATTTCCTTCTCCTTGTAGAATGCGAATTCGAGTTTGAATCGGTCGAAGTCCACTTTCAACCTGAACCTCTAACAGATCGCCTAAACTTGCGTCACTACCTTGGGATTTTGCTCCGTGTCGGGCGGAGGTCCAGATTCCCGGCTTGCCCTCAAGTGGGCCAGCCCAGGCACTACCCTACGTACGCCAGCCATTCTAGCATGCGGCTTATTTTTGTTTCATCGTGTTTGCCGCACGTGGTGCTCGCGGGATTGAAAGCGCTAATGATTGCCGTATCCATCCAGACCGAGTAACCCTTATTGTTGCCCAGCTACAAACGTCTGTCAAGCGGGAAGTTCTCCCGCGTTGATGCTCTCCCGCCGCCTGATCGAAGGGCGCGGGACCCCAGGACAAACTAGGCCGATCGCCGTGATTAGACCACGTATAGGGGTGCGGAGTCAATAGTTTTGCAGCGAGTGGGGAAACTTTTTTCGGGGCTCGGGTGCGAGCGATCGCGCCACGACGCATGCTTTGGCGCGGTGTCTAGGCGGTTTCCCTTATGGTTGAGGCGCGAAAATCGCGCCGCCGCCCACGGGGCCGGTTTACTGCAGCGCCAGAACCACCGCGTTGCTGTCGGCGCCGTTCTGGCGAAGCAGAAGGGGCAGGTTCAGGCCCGGCGGTGTGTCGGCGGGAATTGGCACGTTAACCTGATAAAGGCCGACGAAACCGGGAGCCAGTCCGGCGAAGGCGGCCGGCAGCGGCCTTCCGTTCAGAACCACGCTGACAGGCAGCCGTGCGATCGAGAGCGCGCCGGACCGGTCGACGGCGCCGAGACCTGTCGCATAAATGATGACGGCCTGTCCGCGGCGGGCGGCGAGGACGGGGGAGTTGAGCCTGCCGTCCTGGTTGACAACCGCGCCTTGCCGCGAAACGCCAAGAAGAAAGATGGCCGGCGCGTTTTGGCGGACTTCGACGGTCTGCTCGGCGGCGCCGTGCGGCGCTTGGATTCGCACGTTGTGGGGACCGGGTGAGAGCGCGATCGGGACTTCGATGTTGAGCTGGAAGGGAGAACGCGAGACAACCTGCGCAGGCGCGCCACCGAACTCGACTGTAGTGAGGCCGGAGGCGCCGGAAAGGCCCGCGCCGAAAATCGCAGCGAGGCTGCCCGGGGCGATGCCGGGCTCGAACGTAGCAGCGTTCACGACGGAAGCGGGCGTGAAGGTGACGTCGAGAGGGCCGAGCGAAAGCTGCCCGGCAACGCGCGCGAGTTTATAAGAATTCGATCCGCCGCCGGCCAGCTCGGTGACTCGACCGCCCTGCGCGAGGGCGGTGAGCGTCGCGCGGTAGGCGATCGCGGTGGCCAGGTCCAGTTGATAGATGGATTGGCTGCCGTCGCAGAACCGGAAGCGGGACGTCAGCGGGGAGCCGGAATCGGTCACTTCGAAGTTGCGCCCGCAGGAGCCGGCCGCGGAAAGAACATCGATAGAGAAGCTCTGTGCTGCATCGAATGGTTCAGCCACGGAGGCGAGCAGGAACCCGGTGGCAGGCGGCGCCTTCAGGTTGAAGCGGAGGGCGCCTGCGATCGTACCGCGAACCTGACGATTCCCCGCAACGAAACCGTTGAGGTAATCGGTCAGATTTGAGCGGGCGTAGGCGGGATCGGGGTCGTGGATGAGGATGCTGCCGTCGCCCGCGATCCCGATGGCGGCGACAACGTTTCCGCCGAAGGTAGCCGCGCCGGAGGTGAGCGTCAGAGAAAGGAGGACGGGCGAACCCTCCGCAAGCAGGCTCCGGAGCGAGGGCAAGTCGGTGGGCTCGGCAGAGAGGTCGATCTGGTTGTTAACGAACGCGGCAAGCCGCCAGAGATTCAGGACGTCGCCGCTGGTGACGGTGTTGGTCAGCACTCCGTCGCAGAGCTGGCCGTCGCTCGATGCCGCGCAGAAATCCCGCAGGAATTGAGCGACGCGCGCGGGCTCCGCGAACCCGGCGGTCGAGGGCAGGTCGCCGCGATTCTGGTGGAAGCGCACGATGGAAGAAGCCGCGGCCGCAAGAGCGCCGCGTTCAGCGGCCTGCACCTGGCGCGGGAACGAATCGAGAGTGACAGAAGCGGCCCGCGCGCTGAAAGTGGTGACGGCGCGCGCCGCTTCCACACTGAAGAGCGCGACCCCTTCGCTCAGCGGCAAGCGCACGGAGGCTTCGGCCTGCCCGGCATCGCCGGTACCGGCGGAGGCAGAGACAATCTGCGCGCCGGGTGAGGCGTTAAAGACGACCGCCGCGCCGATGATCGGGTTGCCCGAGTCGTCACGCAGAGTGACGCGGAGCTTCTGAGGCAGCAGGGCGCCCGGCGCACCGTTTTGCGTATCGCCTTGCGTCTTCGAGAGCTGCGCCCGAACTTCGGCGAGCGCGCGAATGTTGTACGAAGATTGGGCCGTGGCTGTTCCGTTGGTATCGACCGCACGAATCGTGAC
>JBOGMR010000263.1:0-6743 GCA_050746825.1 Bryobacteraceae bacterium
GTGAGTATGGCGAGCTGTATCGCCGCCTCGGTCCCTATCCCTACGATCAGGACCCGCTGCGCCCCGGCTGGACGCCGATCATCCCCAACGACCGCTGGGCCGATCCGAAGGACGATCGTTCCCCGAAACTCTAAGCCGCAGAGTGTCGCCTGCAGACCGGGCGGCCGACGGTCGACTCGCGCGGGGCGCGTGTTTATTTCACTCGCTGGATTGTTGCCTCGTTGGCGCGCGGGCCGATCGTCTTGGCGATGTTGTCCATCCCGTACCGGATGTGCTTTCGCATCGCGCGATCCGCGTCCTGCGCGTCGCCCTTGTTGAGCGTCATCACGAGATCGCGATGAAACTTGGACGGCAGCGGCGGCCGGTCGGCAGCCACGTCGAAGACCCAGTTGAAGATCAGAACGTGATGTTTCTCGATCGTCCGCAGCAGCGCTCCGCAGCCGGTGCATTCGGCAATCCTCAGGTGCAACTCGGAGTGATAACTGTGCACTGCGTAGAGGAATTCGCGATTCTTTTCCTTCGACGAGTAGCACTGGTTGAACATCGCGTCGAGCCGTTCGGCCATTTTCTCGAGATCGAGCTTGTCCCGGACACTGGCCTTCTCGGCATAGAGTCGCGCAGCCTGCGACTCCAGCGCCTCACGAACCTCGTACTGCTCGCGAATGTCTTCTGCGGTGGGGAGAAAAACACGAGTCCCCACGCGCGGCCGGCTTTCGACGAGGCCGTCGTTCTCCAGTCGCTGCAGGGCTTCCGCCACTGGCAGGAGACTCATCCCAAGCTCAGCCGCAAGCTTGCGTCGCGATAACGCGGCGCCGAGCGGAATCTGACCCTTCAGGATGCGATCACGAATGACAAAATAAGCATGCTCAGAAAGACTCAGCCGGCCGCGACGGGCCGCGGGTGTGGCAAGATTCATGTAGGCGCCTTCGGGAACTCCTATATATACGATAGAATCTCGCATTTATTGTGATATGTCAAACTTCCGTGTTCCTGGCGTGAGCGGACTGTGGCCTTGGATCCGCTTCGTAAACCGGCAAGCGAACTCTTTGCATTTGACATATCAACTCTCTGTGTAAACCCCGGCGGTGCGCGTAATAATAGCAGTACGATCCTGCCATCATCCGCGGCGGCCACTGGCGTTCCGCGCGGCGCGATCAGGTCGAGCGCTTCGTGCGAGCGTGACCGGCCCCGCGTCTGGGAAAAGGTGTCGTAAATTCTTGCGAGCATAGTTGGCAATGGGCAGAATCAGACCGCGGCGTATCAGGCGCTCTTCATCGGAAATCGGAGGTTCAAGGACGCCGCTCGCTACCGATGGAATCGGCGCAGCAGCGCTCGCCGGCACAGAAGGCCGGGAATCGACCCGCGCCGCGTGAGTAATCACGATGCGGTTCGAAACGAGCCAATACATGCCGATCGCGCCGGACAGGGCTCCTGCCACCGAATGTCAGGAGCGCCTTCTTCATCTGATCGCGACCGGGGCGCCCTTCACAACGATCTGCGCAAGCTCGGCCGCATCCCAGTTGGTCAGCCGGATGCAGCCGTGCGATTTCGTCTTGCCGGTCGTCGCCGGGTTCGGCGTGCCGTGAATTCCAAGCTGGTCCTTCGAAATCGCGATCCAGACACGCCTGCGGGCTTTCGTTGTCCCTTGCGCATCTGGCCATTACTTCGCCGCGGCAGCCGGAAGCTGGTCTTCGACCCGGCTACGGAGACTTTTCCCGGCGACAAAGAAGCCAACCAGTTTTTGTACGTGCTTCCAGACAAGGTTTGAGTCGGCACGCCTAACGCCGCGTGACATATCAGAATTGTCGCCCGCGTACGCGGTACAGGCCAACGCGCCCCATCCTACAATGGACAAGATGACGCGCACATTCCTTCTCCTTGCCCTCGCGGCCGCGGCCGGCGCACAGACGCTTCGTGTCGAAAAGACTGACCGCGTCGGGCGGAAGGTCGAGAACGAGCACTTCGTCGCCGACCTGTCACACCGCGTCGTCCAAGGCAAACAGGAGGACGCGGGAACGATCCGCGCTCTAACGTTCAAACCGTTCGGCGTTACTCTGCTTCGCACGCGTAATCGGATGCACTGGGCGCCGAATCTGCAGCGAGCGGGCGCTCAGGGCTACAAAGGAATCGGTGTGTGGGAACCGGTGCAGCAGGTTCGTGACGAGGAGAAAAAAGACGAGTACATCCACTACCGCGAGGGCTACATTCCCGACTACCCGGAAGTGAAAGTGGAAGCGGAGTACCGGTTCTTTCCGGCCGTCCCCTATTTCGTTTTTTGGTCGCGGCTGACGGTGGAAAAGCCCCTGACAGTCACGCTCCTCCGCAACAACGAAATGACGATGGACCAGTTCTTCACGCATCTGGCCTGGCCCACGCGCGAGGGGAAACGCCACCTCACGACGTTTGACGGCCGAAAGCCGCTCCTCGAAAAAGAGCCGATCGCCGTGGACGCTCCTTGGGTCGTTTTCGTCAATCTCGACAAAGGCTACGGCTACGGTTACGTGAAGCTCGACTACAAAGCGACTAAGACCGCCAACCCCGCCACCGGCATCTCCGACGGCGCCGACAACGGTAAATACTGGTCGCGATCCATCATCCGGGGAACTGAGACTCCGCTCCAGCCCGGCGATCGCTTCGAGGAGCGTACCGCTTACGTCCTGTTTCGGTGCTCCAAGGAAAATCCGCTCGGCGAGTTCTTCGACTGGGAAAAACGAATTCGCTCCAGGTTCTCGAAATAACCAGCACGCACAAGGATCCCGGTGGCCTTGATGGCCACTCAGTCCGCCTTACGGCCTCTTCTCCGTTTCGCGAATCATTGTCTGGACAGCCTCCGCCGAGATCATGTGACGCGGGGCCGAATCATCGATGTCGAGGCGAAACTTTCCCGTAGCGCCCAAAGCCTCCTGTACTTGCTTCTCGTAAACGCGCAAAGCAGGTTCATAGGCCAGGACGCTATGAGCCATGTTGTGCTGCGCTTCGCCGAAGCAGCAATCATCGCGGCGATTGAGAATCTGGATCTGGCGGCGGCCATAAGCGCCCAGCAGGTAAAGATCCGGATATCCCGCGAGGCGATAGAACTCGTCCAGATATTGTTCTTTGTCCCCGACCGAGCCGCCGGTTCGCAAATATAGCGGGATGGTGCCCGCGACGGGGAAGCTGCTGCGAATTCTCAGATCGACCGCGGCGTACAGAGTGGTCGTCCAACCGCCACCCGAGAGCCCCGCCATATGGATCTCTTTGTACTGCGGTTGAAGCGCATTGAGACTGATCGCGACTGGCTCGAGGAAGAATTTCAGCGGGCTGCCCGACGAAACCGTAAGATCGAACATCCGCCCGTGCGGAAGCGTCCGGCAATCGTTCGGACGCATGTGCGGCATGTACGCTGCGAGCACGGCATAGCCCTTCCCGAGAAATTCATCGATCGCGTGGGCCATGCCCGCTCCCCGCGACTCCTTCGCGTCATCGAACGTGCAGGCATGACCGTGCTGCAGCACGATCAGCTTGCCGTTCTTATGCTTCGGAAGAAAATGATGCGTGGTGTTCTCCTGGTCAGCTTCCATGCGAATGGTGAACGTCTCTACGCCAGCCGCATTCTTCAGGTCTTTCACGGGACTGGGAGCATTCTTCTCGATGGAGGCCGGTTTGGCGCGTGGAAGGCCTGCCTCCCCCCAGATGTACCGGACAATCTGCTCACGCTTCAGTTTCACGGAGTCTCTGGTCGTGCTCAGCGACCGGTCATCGACGAGTACAGGCGGGGGCAGGCCAAGAGCCTTCGCAAGAGGGGGAGCCAGTCCGTCGGCCATCCATTGAAACCCCAGATCGTTGGGATGCACGCCATCGACGAGGCCATCGAGACGGTTGGGACCCAGCAGCGTTGCGCCTTCCACCAGCGTCAGCAGATGGTCGCCTTTAGCGATCCGGTCCTGGACCACTTCGCGAACGTGTTGCCGCATCTGGTCGAGCCGTGGAGTTTCGCGAGCGGACGCGATCGCGGTGATGACAACAATCGGCGTCTGCGGATGCGCGGCCCGGATCGCCGCCAGGAATGGTTCAAACACTTCACGCAGCGATTCGATCGTCGGATTGTTCTGCGCGAAATCCAGAACAAACGCCGAGGCGTCGATCTCGGCCACCATTTGGGCCACCGCCGGTTCGCCCTTTCCATTTCCCGAAAAGCCCAGGTTTACGAAATCGAGGTTCAGTCGACGCGCGACAATCGCCTGATAACTCATCCCGGAACGGCTGGCGCAACCGCCTTGCGTGATCGAGGTCCCATAAAACACCACCGGCTTGGCCACAGCGAAACGGCGGGCACTGGTGATCTTCGCGCCGGCGTCCAGTTCGATCCCCAGCACCTTGACCGGTTTGTACAGCGGAAGGTAGAGCGTCAGTTCGCGTTCCTTCCTGGGGAGGTTGTCAAAGAAAACGTGTTCGACGGGCGTGCTCTCCGCCGCGTTCCTCGGAGCCACGGCAGTAGATCGATACACACCGTCGACATACAGGTCAACTCCGGTCTGCCCGAAGGCGTGCATGTTCGCCATGTTTGGCGGAGAGGGATACGCAAGCTGAATCGCAATCCGGGTTGAATCGGTTCGAAACCGGATCCTCACTCCGCTGGGAGATAGGCCAAGATTCCACACCGCGGGCGGGATCTGGTCCTTCAGCCGATACGGCAGGCGGATCAGGTCGCCTTTGTTCTCGGCAAGCCAGGGAGCCCCGCGGATTTCGAAGCGGGGATCGGTCGGTGCGATCCAGCTCAGGACAGCGGCAAGAAGCAGTAGGGGCATGCGCCTACCAAGATACTGCACCTTCGGCGGCCGTAACCGGCCTAAGGGAGAGAGCCAGGAGCTCGGTAGATGACGAGCCGACCGTCATTGAAGACCACCTGCAGGTCGCCGTGAGACCCGGCGTACGCGGCAATCAGCTCCGCGGCTTGAAATTGGAGCGCCGACCTTCCGAGCGGAGTTGTGTAGGCGAGGACGACCGGGTCAATCGAGAAGCTGACGCCCGTAGTGACATTTACGGCGTTGCCCGAGGACTCGGCCATGCGTAGAGGCTCCCGCTCGACAAAGAAGAATACGTCGCGCGTCGGATAGGGCCAGCGGAACGCCCGGTCGGTTACTTGCGCGGCTGAGAAGCTCGAGACGAATTCAGCCAGTTCGACATGCCAGCCGCGCCCGTAAGTCAAGGGGAGCTCTTGCGATGGCGAAACGATCGTCCAGGTGTTTCGGGGCAACGTAGCGGCGAGGTGGTTCGTCATCCGGGCGGCGGCTTCGTATTGGAAGGGTCCGTCGGGTCGCGACGCAGTGACGCTCAGTATCGAAGCCGCGATCGAGATGGCGGCGGCGCCGGCGGCCAGGCGCGATCCGGCTCGTGCGACCAGGCAGGCAATCATTACGCACGCAACTCCAGCAGCCCATGCGGCCGCGGCCGCGATCGAAACCGAGATCGACACCGACGTAGCCGCCGCGAGCACCGCAGTACCTCTGGCTCGGGGTGCGAGCCCAGCGGCGACCATCGCCATCGCAGCGGCCATTTCCACGTGGCTCGCAAGACCCGTGTCCGCACCGGGCAACACGGTCACCAAACAGCCGGCGAGCAGCGCGGCACTTCTGCTTCGTGTGTATTCGAAAGCTGTGAAAGCCGTGGCGATCACGAACAGGGCGGCAAATAGCGGTCCGGAGAGACTGACCACGGCCGGCGACGTGAGTGCGGTGAGGAACATCACGGGCGCGAGAAGAGGTATGGAGGTGTCGGCGGTCCCGGGTTGGCCATTCACCAGGACACTGAGGGATAGCGCGCGCGAATAGTCTTGGAGTTGGGAAAAGCGGACGTTGTAGACCGGGAACCAGGCGCGTACGCAGAAGAATACTGTAACAACAAACACGAGCATGACCACCGGCGCGCTGAAGCGAATGGGGAAAGGCCGAAGTCGAATGCGCGCTGGGCGGAAGCGTTCCGCCCATTCGAGAACCCGGGTCGCGGCAACGAGCCACGACATGCTGCGGCGCTCTTTCAGCGCGACGATCGCGATCGCCGCTATGTATGCGAACCACACAGCGCCCGGAAGCCCAAGGCCGGCGATTCCCAGCAACAGAACCGCGAACTGCATGATGGAGCTGGTCCGCGCGAAGGCAACTGCGGCCGTGTGGGTCCAGTGGGCATTCGTTCGACTCCCGAATGAGAAAGCCGGGAAAGCCACGTAGAGCAGCGTGAATGCCAGCGCGACTCGAATCAGCGCGAACCAGCCCATAGTTGACTCACGATGTGGCGGCGAAATACAGATAGTCGAGACGGCGGAAGGCGCGCAGGCACCAGAAGCCGGACAGTACCGCGAACACAATCGATCCGAGAGTGAATCCGATCACGGCGTCCTCATAAGAGCCGAGTCTCGAGGCGAGATATCCGGCGCTGATGTCGACGGCGCAGGAGAGCGCGGCTGCGGCAGCGGCTTTCGGGGCGCTCGAGAGTCCGAAGAGAAGGCTTACGTTCCAAAGTCCCACGACGAGAAACGGGAATCCGGCCAGCGACCAGAGCGCCACACGCGGAATTCCGCCGCTCGCGAGCCACGTCGAGGCGAACACGGACACTGCGGACGCGGCGATCGCGATGGGAACAAACCAGATGAGCCGGCCCCAGTAGAAGTGGATCATTGCGAGGCGAAACGCGAGGACAGTATCAATCGAAAAGCACCGCTGCGCTTCGGCGAGCTTATGGTAGAAGGCGGTGGTGGACTGCTGGAC
>JBOGMR010000264.1:0-6324 GCA_050746825.1 Bryobacteraceae bacterium
CATCGCCGAGGAGATGACCCTGCAGGAACTCCGTCACGCTCGCAAGCTGACGCAGGTACGCATGGCCAAGGCCCTCGGTATCGGGCAGGATGGTGTTTCCAAGCTCGAAAAACGAGCCGATCTGATGATTTCCACTCTGCGGAAGACCGTCGAGGCCATGGGCGGCAGTCTGTCGCTGGTCGCTGAATTCCCCGATCGCGATCCTGTCGTCCTGTCCGGCATTGCCGAGGATGAGCCCTACCACAGGCCCGCCGCCAAGAGGCATGCCAACGCATAGCGGTCGCTCCTTCCTTGACGCACTACGCCCGGGCGCTCACGGCGTTCACAGACCACCCCACCTTTCTTGCCAACTCGCAATCACCCGCCCCCTCAATCCCATACAGCCGAAATCTCAGCCCTGCCACCACTCCGTCGCTCGATTCCCCAACCTCCCGTGCTATCCTCCAATCGAGAACAAATGCCACCGCAAACCCAAGCCACGGGTCATCTTAGCCGCAAAAACAAAAAAATGCGAAACAAACCCAATCCCAATTTCGAACATTCTCTAAGGCCCGTTTCCCGCCGTCCGGCCACCGCCCCGGTGTACAATTCCCCTATGCTTCGCAAAGCCCGTCTCGCTCTCGTCCTCGTCACTTGCGCGATCCTCTCCGCCGCCCCCCTCCCCACCCCCGAGCAGTTCGCCGGCTTCCGCATGGGCGCCGACAAGAAGCTCCTGCGCTGGGACAAGATCGTCGAGTACATGAAGCTCGCCTCCGCTTCCTCGCCCCGCATCAAATTCGACGAGCTCGGCAAGACCACCAACGGCCACCCCTTCGTGCTGGTCACCATCGCATCCCCCGACACGCAAAAGGACCTCGGCCGCTACCAGGAGATCCAGAAGCGCCTCGCCTATCCGCGCGGCCTCGACGAGGCGGAAGCCGAGAAGCTCATCGAAGGCCACAAGGCCGTCCTGCTCATCACCTGCAACATCCACTCGACCGAAATCGGCTCGAGCCAGATGGTGCTCGAGCTCGTGCACCGCCTCGCCACCGAAGAGTCGCCCTTCGTGCGAAACATTCTCGACAACGTGATCTTCCTGCTGGTACCCTCGTTCAATCCCGACGGCCAGATCATCGTCACCGACTGGTACACCAGGAACCTCGGCACGCAGTACGAGTACAGCTTCCTGCCCGAGCTCTATCACAAGTACACGGGCCACGATAACAACCGCGACGCGTTCATGAACACGCAGATCGAAAGCCGGCTTGTCAACAAGCTCACGTACAAGGACTGGTTCCCGCACGTCTTCCTCGACGAGCACCAGATGGGCGGCAACGGCGCGCGCATCTTCGTGCCGCCGTTCAAGAATCCCATCAACATGAACGTCGACCCGCTCATCTGGCAGCTCAACGGCATGCTGGGTTACGCGATGGGAGCGGCGCTGAACGAGAAAGGCTATCGCGGCGTCATCAGCGACGCCATGTACACGAGCTGGTGGCAGGGTGGATTCCTGATGCAGGCCTGGTGGCACAACATGGTGGGATTGCTGACGGAAGTGGCCAGCGTGCAGATCGCGACGCCGATCGAGCAGGACCGCGCGCGCACCGGTTCCACAGCGCTGGGGCCGGAGCCTACCACCGAACAACTGCGGCAGCGCGACCCTCGCCGTCCGCTCCCTGCGCCGCGCGACATTACGCCGCGCAACACCTACCCCCGCCCGTGGATGGGCGGCAAGTGGACCCTCCGCGACATCGTGGATTACGAGCTCGCCGCGACCTACGGACTGCTCGAAGCCACCGCGAACCAGCGCCGCCTGCTCGCGCGCAGCTTCTATAAGATGAACCGCAAGCAGATCGAGCTCGGCGAAAAAGAAGCGCCGTACGCGTTCGTGATTCCGGCCGGACAGCACGATCCGCCGGTAGCGGCGCGCATGCTGCAGATCCTCGATGAGCTCGGCATCGAGGTCCACCAGGCTGCGGCGTCGTTCGATGTTTCCGAAGGCGAAGGCCGGAAGCGCACCTATCCGGCCGGCAGCCACGTGGTGCTGATGGCGCAGCCCTTCCGCGCCTTCGCCAAAGACCTGCTCGAGAAGCAGAATTACCCGGTGCAGCGCGCGACCCCGACTGGGCCTGTCGAGCGGCCCTACGATGTGACCGGATGGACCCTGCCGCTGCAAATGGGAGTCGAGGCGGTCGAGGTGGCCAGGAAATTCGACGCCAAGCTCGAACGGCTGCGCACGATTTCGATTCCCGCGGGCAAGTTCGAACGCGCCAGCGGAACGCCGGTCGCCTTCGAGATCTCGCACGCCAACAACAACACCGCCATCGCGGTGAATCGCCTGCTGAAGTCGGGCGCGACAGTGAGTTGGATGCCGTCCGGCGGAATCGTCGCCCGCTCGCGCGACGACCTCGGGCCGCGCCTCGAAGACTGGTCGAAACAGCTCGGTCTGAACGTCAAAGCGCTCGCGACGCTGCCGCCGTCATCGCGAAGGCTGCGGGCGCCGCGCATGGCGCTCTATCAACCCTGGCAGCCCAACATGGACGAAGGCTGGACGCGCTGGGTCCTCGAGCAGTACGAATTCCCCTACGCCAGCCCCCGCCCCGCCGAAATCAAGTCCGGTAAGCTGCGCGACAGGTACGATGCCATCCTGCTCGCCGACCAGCCGAAAGACTCGCTCCTGCGTGGCGTCACCAGCGAATGGACGCGCCCCGAGCATCGCGGCGGCCTGGGAACCGAAGGCGTCGCGGCGCTCAAGGAATTCGTGCGCGCCGGCGGCACTCTGATCGCGCTCGGAACTTCGTCCCTGGTGCCCGTCGAGGAATTCCCGCTGCCGCTGCGCAGCTCCCTCAAGGGACTTCGCCCCGATCAGTTCTCCTGTCCCGGTTCGATTCTGCGCATCTTCGTCGACAACACCAACCCGGTCGGCTTCGGAATGAAGGACGAAGCCTCAGCCTACTTCTACAACGATCTCGCCTTCGAGCCCACCGCCGCGCTCGGCGACGCCACCGTGCGCGCCATCGCCAAGTATCCGTCGGGCGGCCTGCTGCAAAGCGGCTGGATCGGCGGCGAAGAGCACCTGCAGGACAAGATCGCCGCCGCCGAAGTGGGCTACGGCAAGGGCCGCGTGATCCTGCTCGGCTTCGGCGTCCAGCAGCGCGCCCAGCCCCACGGCACCTTCAAGCTCCTCTTCAACGCCATCCACTACTCCGGCGCGGAACCGATTGGGGGGCAGTGAGGACTAATCACATTGGGCTGTGTCTTCGGCGTAGAGGTGAAGCACCTGGCCTGGACGAACAGTTTGAACTGCCAGAAGCAACGCCTCGGCCATTGGCTCATAGTCTTCGCGACGGTTGCGTCGTGGGTGTACGATGACAATACCGAATGTCAGCTTCTTCAGATTGTGCTGGAACTCGAATCCGCGATCGAGTGTGAGCAGAACGTCAAAGTTTCCCTGCGCAAATTGGACCAGTTGGTAGTCTTTGGCGCTGAGCCAACTCTCGTCGCCAACAGTTGTGACTTCGTGTCCGGTTAAGAAGTCGCAGATCCCAGGATCAATGCACTCGTCTACGAGGACGCGCATTCCGCGAGAAGTTGTTCTTTGGCCATTTCAAGGAACCGAACCGCCTGTTCGCGCTGAACACGCGGGAATGCCTGCAGGAACTTGTCGAGAGTGTCACCTGCTTCGATGAAGTCGAGAAGGGTCTGAACGGGGACGCGGGTTCCCGTGAAGCAGGGGGTCCCGTGCATGATCTCCTTGTCGATCGTCACAATGCCGGCTAGAGCCGCTCGCTTCGATGCGGTCATAACTACTATTATAGTGTCACAGCCGCACAAACCACCGCCGCCGATACATCGCCCAAGCAACCGCAAACAAAGCCGCCACATTCGCCGCCGCATACAGCAGCGACGCATTGATCGGACTGGCCAGCGGCTCAAAAACATTTTTATACAGAAATGTTTTACCTCCCCAGACCCCCAGCGCCCGCGCCATCACCCCGGACATCGCATACACCACGATCGCATTCCGTCCGTAGATCGCCAGCGGCGCCGTCCCCCACCGCATCCCGCGCGCATCGATCAGCCAGAAGCACGCCCCAAACACCGATGCCGCCAGACCCGCCGTGAACAGCGCATACGACGCCGTCCACAGGTTCTTGTTGATCGGCGCCCACGGATCCAGCATCAGCCCCGCCGCCGCCAGCGCGTTCCCGCTGACCAGCATCCACACCGCGCGCTCCGCCGCCGATCGCCGGGCGCGCAGGATCTGCCCCGTGAGCACCCCGAGCAGGCACGTCGCGATCGCCGGCAGCGTGCTGACGATGCCTTCCGGATCCCACGTCTTGGTGGCCGCCCACATGTGCCCGGCGAGGAACTGCGAGTCCACCCACTCGGCGAAGTTCGCGCCCTGCTCGTACCCGTCCCGCATCAGGTAGCAGTAGAACGCCAGGAGGAAGGCCGTCCACAACACCCGCGCGCGCGTCCCCGAATACAGGAAGATGGCCGCCGCGATCAGGTAGCACACCGCGATCCTCTGCAGCACGCCCGGTATCCGCAGCGCCGCCAGATCGTACGCCGGGAAACCGTTGAGCAGCAGCCCCAGCAGGAAGATCAGAGCAGCGCGGCGCACGGTGTGCAGCAGCAGCCGCGCGCGGCTGGCGCCTTGTTCGACGCGGCGCGCGAACGAGAGCGTCATCGCCAGGCCCGCGATCCAGAGAAAGAAGGGGAAGATGAGGTCCGTGAAGGTCCAGCCGTGCCACACCGCGTGCCGCAGCGGTGCGTACACGTAGCCCCAGTCGCCGGGGTTGTTGACCAGGATCATCGCGGCGATGGTGGCGCCGCGGAACACATCGAGGGAAAGCAGGCGCTCGGCCGCGGCCGGATCCGGTTCCGGAGGCTCGGCCACGGCGACCTGTTTCATGGCGCCGCTACTCGGGCGTCTCTTCGTCGCCCGGTTCGCGGCCTTCGCGCTGCGCCTTGAGCCGCTCTTCGCGGCGCTTGGCTCGCTCCGCCGCGCGCTTCACCAGCGTGCTGCCCACCAGCTCCACCAGGGCCTGCTCGGCCCCGTCGCCTTTGCGGAATCCGAGCCGCGTGATCCGCGTGTAGCCGCCGGCGCGCTGGCCGAAGCGTGTGCCGAGCGTATCGAACAGCTTCTTCACCGACTCGGGCGTCTCGAGGAACGCGGCCGCCTGCCGGCGCGCGTGCAGCGTGTCACGCTTGCCCAGCGTGATGATCTTATCGACCAGAGGCTTGATCGCCTTGGCCTTCGGCACCGTGGTAACGACCCGCTCGTGCTCGATCACGCTCGTAACCAGCCCGCGCAACAGCGCCTTGCGCGCGCCCACATCGCGCTTGAGTTTATACCCGCCTACCTTGTGTCTCATGTTTCCAACTCTCCGATGTTCGAGCGGGCCCGGCGCTACTCCGCAATCCCGGCTTCGTTCTCGTCCTCGTCTCCGATCGGACCCAGGTCCATCGAGCTGCCGCCCGGAGGACTGACCAGCCGGCCGTGCTGGTCGAACTTCATGCCAAGCGACAGACTCATCGTGCCGAGAATCTCCTTGATCTCGTTGAGCGACTTGCGCCCGAAGTTCTTGGTGCGGAGCATCTCGGCTTCCGACCGCTGCACCAGCTCTCCGATGGTCTGAATGTTGGCGTTCTTGAGGCAATTGTACGACCGGACGCTGAGCTCGAGCTCTTCGACGGAGCGATTGAGCTGCTCGGTGAGCTTATCCATCGCGCGATCGGACGGCTCTTCGGCGGCCTCGGGCAGCTCCTCGAAGTTGATGAAGATCGTCATGTGATCTTTCAGGAGCTTGGCCGCGTAACCGATCGCGTCCTGCGGCGAGACGGCGCCGTTGGTCCAGACTTCGAGAGTCAGCTTGTCGTAATCGGTCATCTGGCCGAGGCGCGCAGCCTCGACGCTGAAGTTGCACTTGCGCACGGGTGAGTGGACCGAGTCGATCGGAATGTAACCGAGCGGCAGGTCTTCGTCGAAGTTCTTGTCGGCGCTGACGTAGCCCCGGCCGGGCTTGAGGCGCATCTCGATGTTCAGATGACCGCCCTCGCTGACCGTCGCGATGTGCACGTGCCGGTCGAGAACCTCGACGTCGTTATCGCCCTCGATCTGCCCGCTCAGCACCTCGCCGGAACGGTCCAGGCGCAGACGCACGGTCTTGGAGCTCTCGCCGATCAGCTTGAACGGAATCTGCTTGAGGTTGAGGATAATGTCGGTGGCGTCCTCGACGACGCCGGGGATCGGGCTGAACTCGTGGTCGACACCCTCGATCTTCACCGCGGTGATGGCCGCGCCTTCAATCGAGCTCAGCAGCACGCGGCGCAGCGCGT
>JBOGMR010000265.1:0-5667 GCA_050746825.1 Bryobacteraceae bacterium
GCGCTGCGCTGCCGGCGCTGCGCGGGAATAACGAGCTGACTGCCGCCGCTCTGTTCTACCTGGGCTGGGCGAACTACAAATCCGGAAACCTGGCCGAAGCGGTCAAATACAATCAGCAATGCCTGAGTATCCGCAGCAGCTACTCGGAGCAGGCCGCGAAGAACCTCAGTGCGATTCAGGCCGAACAGGCCGGCCGGTAGCGCTTCCGGCGTCCTCTGCGAATTGAGCGGACGATCCTGGAAATGCCAGGGCTTGATTCACCCGGTCTGCGCTGGCCTGGCATACGAGGTGAAAGACGAGTGCAAGCTGCCTTGAAACACCGGATTTCGCGGGATTGCGCTCTTCGCCGAGGCGGTCCTTCGGGCCGGCCCCAGGAGTCCCCGCGTCCCCTAGGGCCGCCCACGCGCCATAAAAAAGGCAGAGCGTTTTGTGTTGTAGTATCCTTATGGGTTAGCCATGTCGTCATTACGGTATGGAGGTCCGTCCTTGATGTGCATTCAATTGCTTAGACATACTCTGCCCGTGCTCGTTGCGCTGGGCTTGACGGTTCCCACTTGGGCTCAAACAGCTACGCTGGCCGGCGCCGTAAAAGGCGAGGACGGCAAACCGCTCCAGAACGCGGTAATCAAGATCGAGCGCAAAGACATTAAGGGCAACTACAAGACAAAGACGAACAAGAAGGGCGAGTACATCCATGCGGGGCTGCCGCTGGGCAGCTATCGGCTGATCGTCGAGGTCGACGGCAGAGACCGGGACACCGTGGACAACGTGCGCACCCGCCTGGGCGATCCGCTCGAAATCAACTTCGACCTCCACAAGAAGAAGCGCGACCAGGAGTCCCTCGCCGCCGCCGCCTCTACGGGCACTCTCACCAAGGAGCAGGCTCGGGACATGACGCCCGAGCAGAAGCAGGCGATGGAAAAGGCGATGAAGGAGCGCGAGCAGTCGCTCGCCAAAAACAAGGCGCTAAACGAAGCCTTTACTGTCGGCATGGAGGCGCTGAGGACACAGCAGTTCGATGCCGCCGTGGACTCCTTCGTCAAGGCCACCACGATGGACCCGAAACAGCACGTGGTTTGGGCGCAGCTTGCCGAATCTTACGCAGGGCAAGGGCGGAACAAAACCGGCGACGAGCAGAACGCCGTCATGGCCAAGGCGTTTGATGCGTACACAAAAGCGATCGAGCTGAAACCGGACGACGCCGGCTATCACAACAACTACGCTCTCGCCCTGGCGCGAGCCAAGAAGTTCCCGGAAGCGCAGGGGGAGCTCACCAAGGCGGCGCAGATCGATCCGACCAAGGCCGGCACTTACTACTACAACCTCGGCGCTCTACTGGTGAACAGCCAGCAACTCGAGCCCGCCGGCGAAGCGTTCAAGAAGGCGATCGAAGCCGATCCGAACCACGCCGATTCACATTATCAGTACGGCATCTATCTCATCTCGAAAGCGCAGACCACCGCGGACGGAAAAGTTGTCCCGGTGCCCGGCACCAAGGAAGCGTTCCAGAAATATGTCGAGTTGAAACCGGATGGGGCGTTCGCCGAGTCCGCCAAGGGAATGCTGACGATGATGGACGCCCAGATCTCGACAAAATTCGAGAACCCGTCAGCGACCAAGAAGGGCGCAAGAAAAGGGAAGTAACGGCACATCATCCGAGGGCGTCAGGGAGAATGGACGCCTCGATTCATGCTGCGGAATCTCTTTCGTTTCCTCGTCGCAATCTCCGTTGTCGTGTTGCTTCGCTACCTGGTGGCGGCGGTCAGTCGTGCTTTCAGCCGGAACAGCGAGGAATCCGGCGTGGCCCGTTCGACCCAGACATCATCGGTGAGCGAACTGCAACGGGATCCCGTGTGTGGAACCTTCGTCGCGCCGGCGGCGTCCGTCAAGAAGATCGTGGAAGGCAAGGAGGTACACTTCTGCTCCGCCGCCTGCCGCGACAAATTTCGGGTTGCCTGACATAACGACTCGGGCATAATGATTCCGCCAATGACGAATAAAGCGCTACGCTCATTCCTGCTGTTCACCTGCGTGTTTTCGGCCTCGGCTGCGGCTCAAGTCGGAGAGGCCTATGTGAGCTTCGGACAGTCGCTGTTCCGCAACAACCGGCTCGGAAGGGACGGCTCGACGACGTACAAGATCAACGACGGATTCCGCCTCGGCGCGCGCCTGACGCTGAACACCTATCGCTTCTTCGGGCACGAATTCGGCTACGGCTACACGCGCAGCAAACTTGGCGTCGAGGGTGCTGCCGACGAGGTGAGCCTGACCACGCAGCAGGGCTTCTACAACTTCCTCGCCTACGCCTTCCCGGAAGGCTCCACATTTCGCCCCTTCCTCGCCGGCGGCGGCCACTTCACCACGTTTTACCCGCCCGGCAGCTCTGCAGGCTACGGCGGCGGCGTCACGAAGTTTGGCATCAATTACGGCGGCGGCTTCAAGGTCAAGGTGTCGCCGATATTCGCCATCCGTCTCGACCTCCGCGACTACTACACGGGCAAGCCCTTCGACCTCCTCGACCAGAACGGCAGACTCCATCAGGTCGAAGTCTCGGGCGGCGTCGGCATCGTGTTCTAAGCCGTTGGATCGCCGCGCGTAGCGCCTATGCTACCCTGAGCGAGTGTCCGCCAAGCTCTACGATCTCGATCCTGGTTCCGATTGTCCGGAAATCGTGCGGATGATCGTCGAGATCCCCAAGAACTCCGCCAACAAATATGAATACGACGGCGCGCTCGGCGTCTTCCGCCTGGATCGCGCGCTCTATTCGCCCATGCATTATCCCGGCGACTACGGCTTCATCCCCGGCACGATGGCCGACGACGGCGACCCGATGGACGTACTGGCGCTGGTCGAGGAGCCGAGTTTTCCCGGATGCCTGATCGAGGTGCGTCCGGTCGGCATGCTCGACATGGTGGACGCCGAAGAGGGCGATCAGAAAATCATCGCCGTGCCCAATCGCAATCCGCGCTACGACCAGATCCACACCATGGATCAAATCTTTCCGCACGTGAAGCGCGAGATCGAGCACTTCTTCACGATCTACAAAGAGCTCGAGGGCAGGAACACGCGAATGCTCGGCTGGCGGCGCCCCAAGGAGACGCGCGAGGCCATCGTCGAAAGCCGCCGGCTCTACCTGGAGAAGAAGGCTGCGAGTGCTCAGCCGTAGACAGTTCGTCGCAGGAACCGCGGCCGCGGCATCAACAGCCGCCGCGCAGCCGCCCGCCCGGCCGGCGCAAAAGCCCAACGTCGTGATGTTCATGACCGACGATCACGGCGCATGGGCGATGGGTTCTTACGGCTGCGGCGAGATCCGGACGCCCAACCTTGACCGGCTGGCGGCGCAGGGCGCGCGCTTCACGAACGCGTTCGCCTGCACCCCGGTCTGCAGCCCCAGCCGGATGACCTACCTCACCGGCAAGCTGCCCTCGCAGCACGGGGTGCAGGATTATCTGATTGCGGAAGACAGCACCGGCTCATCGGCGGTCCGCTTCCTCGACGGCCATACCACCTATTCGGAGATTCTCGCCGGCCGCGGCTACACGCTCGGCATGTGCGGCAAGTGGCACATGGGCGAAGACGAGCGCGCGCAGCGCGGCTTCAGCTATTGGCACACCGTTCCCGGCGGAGGCGGAACGTATCGCGATCCTGTCTTCGTCACCAACGGCGAGCGCCGGAAGCTCGCCGGCTACAAGACAGATCTGGTTACCGGCGGCGCGCTGGCGTTCCTTGACAGCGTGAAAGACCGGCCCTTCTATCTGCTCGTTCCCTACTTCGCGCCGCACACGCCGTACGATTATCAGCCGGAGGAGGATCGCCTGCCTTATCGCGATTCCGCGTTTTCCTGCTATCCGCGCACGCCGATGCACACCGCGCAGAACAAGGGACTCGCGCGGCATCACGCCAATCGGGACAGCATGCTCGCGTACTCGGCGCTGATCACGGGCGTCGATCGCAACGTCGGCCGAATCCTCTCGCGCCTCGACGAGCTGAAGCTGCGCGACAACACGCTCATCGTATTCACCGCCGACCAGGGCTGGAACGCGGGCCATCACGGCGTATGGGGAAAAGGCAACGGCACGATTCCGTTCAACATGTACGAAGGGTCGCTCCGCGTGCCGATGATTTGGAACCATCCAGGGCGCATTCGCGCCGGACAAGTGATTCCGTCGATGGTGTCGAGCTACGATTACCTGCCGGCTCTGCTCGACTACCTCGGACTGCCGCCGCACCAGGACTCGCGTCTCATCGGTCAAAGCTACGCGCCGCTCCTGCGTGGCGGAGCCGAGCGGCGGCAGCGCCGCCTCTATTTCGAGTACGCCTATGTCCGCGGCCTGCGAACCGCGACTCTGAAGTACATCGAGCGAACCAGCCAGTGGCCGAGCGAGCTATACGACCTTGAAGCCGATCCCGGCGAAACGCGCAACGTCATCGGAGATCCCGGCTACCGCAAGACCCTGGCCTCGCTCAGAACCGAACTTTCCGGCGTCTTCCGTAAAGCCGGCGCTCCACCCCTCGAGAAATGGCGCGAGACCACTCGCCAGCGCCTGTTTGAATACCGGTAAGTGTTCGGCAACGTGGGGCAGGCATTCAGCCTGCCATGGAGTTTGGACATTGTCGTGGCGCAGGCACTCGTCCCGGCGCTTGGTGGGGCGGACTTCAGCCTGCCCATCGCCGGCTTCAGCCGCGATTTTATTGGGCTGCCACCGGCAACTCAGACCGCGACGTCTCTCGCCTCGAACGCCTCGGCCGGCACCAGGTGCTTTCGGATCTGCGCCATGATTTCATTGGCGAGGAACGGCTTTCGCAGAATCCGGAAGTCGTTCTCTTCGCAGGTCACTTCATCCTGACGCGGCAGGTTCAATCCCGACATGATCATCACGGGAATTCCCGGAATCCGCCGGCGAAGTTTTACCGCCAGATCCACGCCGTTACCGTCGGGCAGATGATAGTCCAGCAGCGCCGCATCCGGGCGCTCGCCCGCCACCCGTGTCTGGGCTTGCTCAATCGACCCGGCGCTCACCAGCTTCCACCCGGACTGCACCATTAGTCTTTCCAGGAACCGGATCAGGTCGCCGTTGTCGTCCACGATCAGCACCGTCGGCATCGCCGTTTTCACAACCTCGCCGGTTTCGCTGGCCTTCATCGAAAGCTGCTCGCTCTTCGAGTCGTACTCCACGCGCACGCGGCATCCCGGCTCCACCTGCCCGCCGGCCACCATCGCAGCGAGGGGCTGCATGAGCTGCCGGTGGATGGTCCGGTTCAGCTCGCGCGCCCCGTACTCGGAGCTGGTGCCCAGCTTCAACAGGTGCTGCCGGCTCTCGTCGGAAATCTCGATCTGGAATTGCCGCTGCCCAAGCCGCGAGTTGACGTGTTTCTGCAGATTGAAGATCTGTTGCTCGAGAATCGCCGTGAGCGACGTTGCGTCGAGAGGCTGATAGGTGATCACGGCGTCGATGCGGTTCACAAACTCCGGGGAAAAGCGCTTCCTGACTGCCGACAGCGCGATGTGCTGCAGCTTGTCCGTCAGGTCCACGCGCTCACGCTTCACCCCTGCCTGGAACCCGAAGTCCGGATTGATCTCCTTCATCATGTCGCGCGCGCCCAGGTTGCTTGTCAGGAAAATCGCGCTCTTCTCGAAATTGACGGAAGTGTTGTCGCCCAGCCGCA
>JBOGMR010000266.1:0-2937 GCA_050746825.1 Bryobacteraceae bacterium
CATTACAACCATGGTGGCCTCGCCAATCGGGCTGATCAGAGGCAAGGGCGGTTTAGCGGCGGCTGCGACAGCATCGCGATACGCAGTGACAGCGGCTTCTTCCGCTTTTCGGTTGCCCGACGCTTGCGCGGATTCGGCCCGGCGTAAGTAGTCGGTCAGGCGCCGCTCAAACGAATCGTCGCTCACGTAGTGCCGGGTGAGCGTCGTGAGTTCCGGATAGCTGAACAGAGAGAGCACGTTCGGTCCGGCATCGGGCGTTGGTTGGACACCCGGAATGAGTTCCCATTTTTCCCCGTAGGCGCCGAGCTGGAGGTCTTCCTTCAGGCCCGTGGCCAAGGACTGGCGAATGGAACGGACTGAACCGTCGCCCAACGCGACCTGCAGTCCACCCACCGCGCTGGCGAAGCTGACTTTACCATCCGCTCCCTGGAGCGGGACCGCAGCCTGACCGGCGGCGCCAGGCGCGGACAGGAACGAGATAACTTGTGAAGCTAACTGTTGCGCCCCTGCCGCATCGGCCGCTTCAATCAGGATGTTGATGGTTTGTCCTATGGCAACGGCGCCGCGCCGGCGGACTTTCGCCATCATCTCCGCGCGCCCTTCGTCGGCGCCAGGCGTTGGTGCAAACACGATTTGTGTGCCACCGCGAGGCGTGCCGGAAGCATAGCCGGTTTCAGAGCCTGTGACGCCGGGTATCGGATTCATTGACACTTTCCAGCCATCCGGGCCACCGGAATAAATAGCCTTGTGTCCGTCGATTTCGCCGTTGGCCGGGAAGCCCGCAATGGTCATCAGTTCCGCCAATGTCGCCGGGTACTTCTTGTGGGCATCATGGTAGTTGTGGATTGCGACGCCGATTTGCTTGAGGTTATTCGAGCAGTTGAGTCTCGCAGCGGCCTCGCGAACTTGCTGTACTGCCGGCAGGAGCATCCCGATCAGGATGGCCGTCGTCGAAATCACGACCAGAAGCTCGATCAGGGTGAAACCGCTTGACGTGCGCCGGCGCTCGATGGCGACGGCGGCAGGATCCGTTATTGTTTTCATTGTCTTTATCCTCCGTGGGATTGAATTTGCCGGAACGTTCATCCGGTCGTCTCTATATGTGCAAACTCCAGGGAAAACAGGTCACGCCAGTTCGCAGCCAAATTCGTCTCGATCCCACAGACCAAAGGATGTAGAATTCCTGTGTGGAGCCCGCCTGGAATCGAGTCGCTCAAATCTTAGAAGCCGCGCTCGACTATCCTGCCCCCGAGCGCGAGTCCTTCCTCGATCGTGAATGCGGAGGCGATGAAGCATTGCGCCGCGAAGTAGAGTCGCTGTTGGCGCATGACCGGGAGGGCAGCCGGTACCTGCGATCGGCAGTGTCCACGGCGGCGGAGAGCGCGCAGGGACTGCATCCGGGGGAGCGTATCGGTGGGTATGAAATCCTCCACGAGATCGGCCGGGGCGGCATGGGCGCGGTGTATCTTGCGGTCCGCGCCGATGACACGTATCGAAGACAAGTGGCGCTGAAAGTCGTCAAGCGCGGGATGGACTCGGACTTTGTCGTGGCACGCTTCCGGCAGGAGCGGCAGATTCTGGCGGCGCTGGAACACCCCTCGATTGCGCGGCTCTATGACGGCGGCGCCACGGCCGATGGACGGCCCTACCTGGTGATGGAATACGTGGAAGGTCTGCCGGTATCCGAATATTGCAGGCAGGAAGCGCCGCGATTGGCGGAGCGGCTGCGGTTGTTTCTCGAGATCTGCGAAGCCGTGGATGCGGCCCACCGGCGCCTGATTGTCCATCGCGACCTGAAGCCGTCCAATATTCTGGTGAAATCCAACGGATCGAAATCGACTGCCGAGGTAAAACTGCTCGATTTCGGGATCGCCAAACTGCTCAACGAAGATCTCTCGGAAACGGCGGCGTTGACGCAAACGACGATGCGACTGCTGACGCCCGAGTACGCGAGCCCGGAGCAGGTGCTGCAGCGCGCAGTGACTACGTCAACCGATATTTACGCGCTCGGTCTGGTGCTTTACGAGATGCTCACAGAGGAGCGCGCCCACAAAATTCGCGATCTGAGCGCGGGTGACTGGGAGCGGTGGGTCTTAGAAACGGAGCCTGCGAAGCCGAGCTCGATCAGAGGGCCCTTTGCCGGCCGTTTGGAAGGCGATCTGGATAACATCATCGGTAAGGCGTTGCGAAAAGAACCGGAACGGCGTTACCTCACTGTGCGGGAGTTCCGCGACGATATCGAGCGGTACCTGAGGGATCAGCCAGTCTCGGCACGGCCGGACACGATCGCCTATCGCGCGGGGAAATTCTTCAGGCGGCACCGGATCCCGGTGATTGCGGCGGCGCTGGTTGCCGCCAGCCTCGTTGTGGGAGCCGGCGTAGCACTCCACCAGGCGCGCATTGCCCGAGAGAATGCGGAACGAGCGGAGCGGCGGTTTGCTCAGGTGCGCACACTGGCCAGGACGTTGTTGTTCGACCTCGATGCCAAGATTCAAAACCTGCCAGGGCACGCGCCGGTGCGTGAGTCGCTGGTGAAGACCTCGCTCGAGTATTTGGACAGTCTGAGCCGGGAGGCAGCGGGAGACACGGGTTTGCAGGCGGAACTGGCGGAGGCGTATCTTCGGGTGGCAACGATTCAGGGTGGGCAGTATCGCGCGAATCTGGGCCGAACGCCGGAAGCCGAGCAGAGTCTAAAGAAGGCTGTCGCACTGCAGGAAGCGCTCGTAGCCGCGCGCCCCGGTGATCCTAAACAATCGCTGGCGCTGGCCAGGACGCTGCTTGCGGTTTCGGATCTGGACGAGAAACAGGGTCATTCGAACACCGGAATAGTGGATCAGGCGGTCGCGAGGATTGAAGCCGCCGCTCAGGCGATGCCGGCCGACGGCGAGGTGCTGAAAGCGCTGGCCACAGCGTACACGCACGCCTATAGCCGTTATC
>JBOGMR010000267.1:0-3670 GCA_050746825.1 Bryobacteraceae bacterium
CCGAGCCGCGACCATGAGGGAGCGGATACGCAATTATTTATGACGCTCTGTTTAGCTTCGCCGCAGAGCCGCCAGGCCTACCCCAGCGCCGATCAGCAGCGCCCCAGCCACACGGTTCGTCCAACTCGCGTATTGAGGCTGCCGCGCCAGCGCCGAAGCCTGGCCCGCCGCAAAGCCATAACCCAGCAGCACGAGGAATTCGATCACCACGGAAGTCGCGCCGAGGATGGCCACCTGCGGCGCCACCACGCTTCGCGGATCGATGAACTGAGGCAGCAGCGCTGAAAAAAACACGATCGTCTTGGGATTTGAAGCTTTGAACAGGAAGCCGTCCGCAAACAATCGCCAGGCGGATCCTGCGTTCGAAGCGCCTTCCGCCGCAACCAGAACGGTGTCCTTTCCAAGGAGAGCTCGCAGACCGAGGTAAATCAGATGCGCCGCGCCAATCCACTTCACCGCGAAGAAGAGATTGTATGACGCGAGCAGGATCGCGCCCACTCCTGTCGCGGACAGCACGAAGTAGACGCCGTTCGCGGCCAGAATTCCGGCGTTGGAGGCGATGCTCTTTCGCGCGCCCCATCGCAAGGCGCTCGATATCACCAGCAGCACTACAGGGCCGGGCGTCAGGCAAAGCACGGTTTCGGTGGTGGCGAAAGATCCACCACGTCGTCCAGTTCATTCACGCAAGCTAACACATGTGGATCCGGGCGCGCGGTCCAAGTCCGCTATCATGAGAGATCTCATGCCCGAGCCGGTCGCGGTCGCTGTGTTTGGCGTGGAGCCCTTCCGCATCGGCGGCACTGAAGCCTGGTGCCGCGAGATTTCGCGGCAACTTGGAAAGCGCGGTTGGCGCGTCGTCCTGTGTTTCCTCAAGCCGCCAACGGAAGCGGTGCGGCGTTTTCTCGACCTGCCCAACCTGTCGTTCGAAGTGATCGAGAATACCTGGAAGACCGATGCGGAAGCGATGCGCGCTCTCTGGCGCCTGTTGCGCCGCGTTCGTCCCCGCGTATTGCATCTGCACTATGTGGGCTTAGTTGGTCCGTATGTCTGGCTGGCCAGGCTGGCCGGGGTCCGAAGCATTTTCCTGACGGACCACACCTCGCAACCCGAGGGCTTCACGCCGCATCGCGCAACGCTCTGGAAGCGCGCCGCCGTGCGCCTGATCAACGCGCCGCTCGACCAGGTGATCTGCGTCAGCGACTACGGCCACCGCTGTGACGTTGAGAGAGGCCTGCTCCCGGCTTCATTTTTCCGCCGCATATACAACAGCGTCGATTTTTCCATGGTGGACCAAGCGCGACCCGATCCTGCAGCCTTCCGCCGCAAGCACGGCATCCCGGATGGCCGGTTGATCGTCGTGCAAGTGAGCTGGATCATTCCGGAGAAGGGCATCGCCGATCTGCTCGAAGCCGCGCGCCGGGTCGTCGCCGAATTTCCCGGCGTCCACTTTGTGCTGGTAGGGGAGGGGAAGCACCGAGCCGAGTTCACTGCGCTGGCTGCGCGCCTGGGTATCGCCGGCCACGTGACGTTCACGGGCCTGGTCGAGAACCCGATGGCCGAAGGCGTCTACGCTGCCGCCGACGTCGTCTGCCAGATGTCGCGCTGGGGAGAAGTGTTCGGCTGGGTCAATACCGAGGCCATGGCGTTCCGCAGGCCTGTGGTGGCCACCCGGGTCGGCGGCATTCCGGAAATCGTCGATGACGGCGTCACCGGCTTCCTCGTCGAAAAGGGCGATACCCCTGCAATGGCTCGCCAGATTCTGCAACTGCTCCGCGACCCAGGGTTGCGACAGCGCTTTGGCGAAGCCGGGCGCGCGCGATGCCTGGCGCGGTTTGAATTGCGGGCGAATGTGGCGCAGGTGGTCGAAATGTATCTGAAGACGTGATGCCGCTCAGTGCTTTCCGTTGGCGAGCCACTTGCCGATGGCGCTTACGAGGTTGTCGACGCGCTCACTCATGATACGGATCTGGTTATCCGTTTTGATCTGGGCTTCACGCACTTGGACCTGGGCTTCGCGCATTTGGATCTGGGCTTCGCGCATTTGGATCTGCGCGTCGACCAGCGTTTTCAATGCCTCGTCAAGCTGTCCAATTTGACTGCTGTGAATGTCGACGATGCGAGCCAGGCTGTTGATCTGGTCACTCACCCGGGAGATCTTTTCATCCTGAATGGCCTGATTCTGCAGCAAGAACTCGATCGTCTTTTCAACGTCCACGAGCACCTCCACCCGGCGTCGCGTTGGGCATACTTTGATTATGTGCCCGAACGCTTCGGCTGGCAATCCCTCGACTCGGCGGGTAATCGCGTGCATCGAGCGAAACTCGCACAACTTCCTCATCGTTGCGCGCGATCATGTGCCGGTTTGCAAAGGCCGGATGCGACCAGTTCACAGCGCCGTGTTCCCGCCGCGAGCCGGGCGTTGACGTGGGCTTAATCACCTTGGTCCGGCCGATCTCTTCGTAGCCCTCGGGACTCAATCGGGCCAGGATCAGCTCGCCGCGATCGTTGTGGATGACCACGCGATCTCCGTTGCGGACCAGCCACGCCGAGACGTTGCGCGCGCGCTCGACCGTCGCGGCCTGCGATTCCCAGACGCGCTCGCCTGTCGACCGGCGAAGACAACGGAGCTGCCCGTAGTTGCAGATTCCGTACACGTAGTCGCCGTCGATAATCGGCTGACTCATCAGGGCATGGATCTTGTCGGTTTTGATCTCGCCCTGGCTCTGGCTACCCCAGAGGACCCGCGCCGTGGCCTCAGGCGCCGACAATTCCATCATGCGGGCCCCATCGAAGAATGCCGACACCAGCAGGTGCGGCCGATCCCACGCGGGCGTCGCGATCGGCGTGTTCATCTGGACCCGAAACGGCTGCGACCACAGAACCTGCCCTGTCTCGGGATCGAGAGATTCGAGCGCTGTCGTGTGCCAGACAATCAACTGCGGTCTTCCCGACTCGATGAGGACCGGCTGTGAATAGCCGGGCTCGGAATCGTTCGACGACAGGGCGCGCCACAGGACCTTGCCCGAGTGTTTTTCGAAGGCCACCACTTTCGCGTTTCCTTTGCCGGCCGCGATGGCGATCAGCTTGCCGCCCACGACGAGCGGCGCGGCGGACATGCCCCAGCCGGGCACCACGGTCCCGAAGTCGCGCACGAAATCTACCGACCATGCTTCCGATCCGTCCGGCACGCGCAAACAGCGCAGCACGCCCATCGCACCGAGCACGAACACACGGTCTCCATCGACGGTTGGCGTCGCTCTCGGTCCGTTGTGATAGTCCAGGCCGCGGTAGTCCGCCGGCCATTCGCGAGTCCAGAGGGTTTTGCCGGACTTCTCCTCCAGGCAGAGCGCGCGCTCGGTGACACTTGTTCCCGTGCCGCGCTCATGATCGAGAAGGAAGATCCTGCCGCCCGCCACCGCGGGACCGGAATAGCCGCCGCGAACCGCAGTTCGCCATGTGGCGCGCAAACCGTCCGGCGGAAAGCGCCGCACGATGCCCGTCTCGTTCCAGACACCCTGCCGGCCCGTGCCGCGCCACTCAGGCCAATCGGCGGCCTGCAACAGCGGGGACGCAGCTACGCAAACTGAGAGTACGATCAGGCGTTCGCGAGACAAATTTCATCTTAACCGGTGAGTCGCGCGATCGGCTACTGTTTGAAGCTCACCAGCTC
>JBOGMR010000268.1:0-8549 GCA_050746825.1 Bryobacteraceae bacterium
GCACCGACGCTACGCGGCGCGCCGGCGACCAGTTTCCCGGCTACAGCGACTACCAGCGTCTCGTCAACGCGGCCACCACCTGGGACCGCCTTCGTGTTCTTCGGCGCGAGACCAAGCCGCCCACCTACCAGCTCTCGCAGATGCTGGAGCTGGAGGGTCGAGGTCCGGTGCTCTCGGTGCGCGTCCTGATTTATCCTTCGTTCATTCGCGACGCGATGACGAAGGAACTCGAGAGGGCGGCGCTGCTTTCGGTGCTGTCCATCCTCGGGTCGGCGATTACCGCATTGCTCTTCTACGGCTACGCCTTCAAGCCCCTCGGCCGCGTGCACAAGATGCTCGACAGCCTGGCGCGCGGCGATTATCAGCCGGGCGACCGGCAGGGCCGGGAGGACGAACTTGGCGCCGTCATTTCCACCGTCAACCTGCTGGGAGAACGGCTCGGCGGGTTCGAGAGGCTGCTCGACCAGATGGAGGAAGCCATGCTCCTGTTCGGGCACGATGGCCAGTTGAACGTCGCCTCCGGCGCGCTCGAGAAATTCTTTGGTAAGCGCCGTGCGGAACTGATGGGCAAGCGTGTGGACGACCTGTTCCCGCACGATCAGCCGGTCGGGCTGCTGCTCGATCAACTGCGCGAGAGCGGCCGTCCCATTCGCAACTGGCGGGTCGCCTGGAATCATAACCTGCCGCCAGGCGCCCTTTCCGAAGCCCTGGTTTCGGTCGAGATTCTGGAGGGCGCGCGCGACCGGTCCGGGCTCCTGGTCCGGCTGCGCGATCCGGAGGTTCGCCGTCAGATCCAGGGCCAGTTGCAGATGGCCGAGCGGCTCACCGCGATCCATCGGACCACGGGCGGCGTCGCGCACGAAGTCAAGAACCCGCTCAACGCGATCCTGATGCATGTCGAGCTGGCGCGCATGAAGATGGCGCGCGGCCAGGGCGACGTCGACGAGCACATGGAGATCGTTTCGCGCGAGATCGTACGGCTTGACCGCGTGGTGCGCACGTTCCTGGACTTCACCCGTCCGGTCAAGCTCAATCTCGCCTCGACGCCGATCGATCGCTTTGTGGCGGAAGTGGCGGACCTGGCGCGTCCTCAGGCGGAAGCGTCGGGCGTCACCGTAGAGGTCGACGGCAAAGCGGCCGATGCGGTGATCGACGCGGATCGCGACATGCTGAAACAGGCGGTGCTTAACATTGTCGTCAATGCGATCGAGGCTATGGGCAGCGGCGGTTTACTGCGGATGGAAACTACGGCAGGCTCCGAGGAGGCGGAAATCCGCGTCTCCGACACCGGCCCCGGCATTCCACCCGAGCTTCGCGAGCGCATCTTCCAGCTCTACTTCACCACCAAGGAGAAAGGAACCGGCATCGGTCTGGCGATGACTTTTCGCATGGTGCAGTTGCACGGTGGTAAAATTGAATTCTCAAGCGATGCGGGGAAAGGGACTACGTTCCTCTTGCGTTTCCCACTGGCGAGCGCGTCTTGAAGGAAATGTGGCTTGTAAATAAAACCGCTTGCAGCCTGACCGCAATCGCGCTGGCCTGGGCGTCGTTCAGCGCGTGTACGTTTCTGCCCAAAGCCTCGGGAAATACGGCCGCGAAGCCCGCCGCGGCCGCAGCGCCGAAGCCAGACCCTCCGGCCGCGCTCCCCGAAGCCCCGATTGCGGAGCTGCAAACCACTGCTGACCTTCCGTCGCCGCAGCCCATCAGCCAGGAAACGCTGGCGATGTTGAACCGGTTGCCGGCGCCGGTCAAGGAGACGCCTCCTCCACCTCCGCCGCGGCGGCTGGCCGCGCCTGTAAAGGTGGAAGTCACGGCGCCTGCGCCACCCGCTGCGCAACCCGCCCCTCCTCCAACCACAGCCGCCAAACCGCGCATTCGTCCGGCGGAATCGGAAGCGGAGCAACGCCGCCTGCGCGCTGAAATTGACACCTGGCGCCGGGAGACCGAGGCCAACCTGGGCAAAGCACGCGGCAGGCAGCTCAGCGGTGAACAGCAAGCCCGGGTCGAGCAAATCAATGGGTTTCTCGATCAGGCCGGCCTGGCGCTCAAACGCAACGAGCTCCAGCAGGCCAGCTCCCTCTCGAATCGTGCGCTCGTTCTCAGTAAGGACCTGATCGGTGACCGATAGCCGCCCCGCTGCGGACGGCTGCGCGGCTCGACGGCGTACAGCATCCGGCCAATTCGGCGTCAAGCGGCATGCCAAGAACCCGCTCGACGCGTTCCTGGTCACCCATCTCCCCAATGTTCGCTACCTGACCGGATTCACGGGCAGCAACGCGATGCTGCTGCTTCTCCCTTCCGGTGAATCGGTCATGTTTACCGATCCGCGTTACGCACTTCAGGCGCCGCCGGAAGTGAGTTGCCCGGTGCGCATCAGCCGCGGACCTCTTCTTAAGGATGTCGCCCAACGCGTTACACGGCTCAAACTCAAACGGCTTGGTTTTGAAAGATCGCGCCTGACCTTTGATGGGCATGAGTTCCTGCGCGGTGCACTGCCCGCGCGCGGCGAGCTCGAGCCGGTGAGCGGACTGGTTGAGGCGATGCGCATGGTGAAGTCCGAGGACGAGATCGCCTGCATCCGCCGATCGGTGCAAACCAACTCTCGCGCGTTTGAGCGCGTGGTGCGCCGTATCCGTCCAGGGAAAACGCGCGAATGTGAACTGGCCGCGGAACTGGAGTTCGAAATGCGGCGGCTCGGAGCCGAGAAGCCGGCCTTCGAAACGATCGTCGCCGCCGGTGAGCGGACCGCCTATCCCCACGCGCGTCCGTCCGGGCGTGCGCTCGGAGTAAATGAACTATTATTGATTGATATGGGCGCGACCCTGGACGGTTACGCCAGCGACATGACGCGAATGTTGTCGCTGGGAGCCGCTGGTAGTGAGGCTCACCACGTCTATGGAGCCGTCGCTGAAGCGCAGCTTGCCGCAATCGATGCGGTCAAGCCTGGGGTCACCGGCGCTCATGTCGATCGGGCCGCCCGCCGGGTGCTCAAAGGATACGGTCTGGACAAAGCGTTCGTTCACTCGACGGGCCACGGGCTCGGCCTTGAGATCCACGAAGGGCCCAGCCTGCGACGCAATGACAAAACGCGCCTCGAGGAAGGCATGGCGGTCACGATAGAGCCCGGCGCGTATCTGGAAGGCAAGTGCGGTGTTCGGATCGAGGACACGGTGGTGGTGCGGAGCGGAGGCTGCGAAGTGTTGACGCCCACTTCCAAGGAGCTTCTCAAGATCTGAAGTCCAGCAGGACAGTGGAACCGGGACCCGGACCGCTCCCTTACGGTCGCGGCTCGGCAAACGGGTTACCGGGCCACGAACCTTGAGGGGAGTGGTCACGCGGTAAGGCGATGAAAGCCAAGCCGATGGCGCGAACATGACTATTGAAGAGATCCGTGAGTTGGTGAATCTCGTCACCGAGAAGCAGATAGCCGAAATTGAGTTGCAGCGGGGGGACAACCGCGTATGGATCAAGCGCACGGAGAGCGCGCCTGCGGCGGTTCCAGCCTCGCCGAACCCTGCCGCTGAGAAAACCGCGGCGGCGGCCGAATCGAAGAAGGCTGCGCCGCCGGAAGGCCAGACCCTCGTTCGTTCGCCTATCGTCGGGACCTTCTATGAGAGCCCGTCGCCTGGCTCCCCTCCGTTTGTTCGCATCGGCGAGACCGTTCAGCCCGGTAAGGTGCTCTGCATCATCGAATCCATGAAGCTCATGAATGAGATTGAAGCGGAGATCGCCGGCGTCATCGAGAGCAAACTCGTGGCGAACGGCCAGCCGGTCGAATACGGGGAGGCCTTGTTTGCCATCCGCCCCATTTAAGAAAATTCTGATCGCCAACCGCGGCGAGATTGCGTTGCGCGTGATTTGCGCCTGCAAGGATCTCGGCGTGCCGACGGTGGCGGTGTATTCGGAGGCTGACCGCGACAGCCTGCATGTGCGATTCGCCGACCAGGCGGTCTGCATCGGACCGGCCAAGAGCGCGCGCAGCTATCTCGATATTCCGTCGGTGATCAGCGCGGCCGAGATCACCAACGTTGACGCGATCCATCCAGGTTACGGCTTCCTCAGTGAGAATGCGGGCTTTGCCGAGGTGTGCGAGGCGTCGGGCATCACCTTCATCGGCCCGCGTTCGCAGGTGATCCGCGAGATGGGACTGAAAGAGCGTGCCCGCGCGATCATGAAGGCGGCCGGCGTGCCGATTCTGCCCGGCTCCCAAGACGCCGTGAAGAACCTGCAGGAGGCTCTCGATACCGCCGCTGAAATCGGGTACCCGGTCATCATCAAGGCGTCGGCCGGCGGCGGTGGGCGGGGGATGCGTGTGGTGCGGAATGCCGACGATCTGCCCGCTCTCCTCTCGCAGGCGCAGCAGGAAGCCGGCGCCGCGTTCAGTTGCCCGGATGTGTATATCGAGAAATTCATCGAAGCCCCGCGGCACATCGAATTTCAGGTGTTGGGAGACCTGCACGGACACGTCGAGGTTTTGGGCGAGCGCGAGTGCACCATTCAGAGGCGGCATCAGAAGCTGCTCGAGGAGTCGCCCTCGCCGTCGGTGAAACCGGAGCTGCGCGAGCGAGTCTCGGCGACGCTTCGCGAAGCGTTGCGCGTAGTCGGCTACACCAATGCCGGAACGGCCGAGTTCCTCATGGATGAGCAAGGCAATCTGTACTTCATCGAAGTGAACGCGCGCATCCAGGTGGAGCATCCGGTGACCGAGATGGTCACAGGCATCGATCTGGTGAGAAGCCAGATCCTGATTGCCGCGGGCGCGCCGCTCCAGACCGTGATCACCCTGCCCGTGTGCCTGCGCGGGCACGCTATCGAGTGCCGCATCAATGCGGAGAACCCGGATACCTTCGCGCCGTCCCCGGGCCGCATCACGGGGTTGAATTTGCCGGGCGGCATGGGCGTGCGCGTCGATACGGCGGCGTACACGGATGCCGTCATCCCGCCCTATTACGATTCGCTCGTCGCCAAGCTGATCGTGTATGGCGGTGATCGCATGCAAGCCATCGAGCGCATGCGCCGCGCCCTCGATATGTTCGTGGTCGAAGGAATTCACACCACGATTCCGCTGCATCAGAAGATTCTTCGCGATGCGGACTTCGTGGCGGGGCGGTTCGACACAGGTTTCGTGCGCCGTTTTGCGGTGAAGCCGTAACCGCGGGAACGCACGAAACCACATCGCCCCAATTGGCGTAACCTATAGTGAGGGCGCTTCCGCCCGGACTTTTTTCCAGGAGATGCAATGATGCCCGGCGCCAAAACTTGCGCAACTTTCTTAGCCGTCCTGATGACGGTTCCCGCGCTGGCCCGCAGACCGGGAGAGCCGATCAAGCCCGGATTCAACCTCTTCTCGAAGGCCGACGACGTGGCCTTAGGTCAACAAGCTGCCGCGGAGATTCGCAAGAAGTTACGCGTGGCCGATAACCGGGACCTGCAAGACCACATCGCCCGCATTGGCAAACTGCTGGCCGCACAGCCCGAGGCCGAAGCTCGTACCTATCAATACAGTTTTACCGCGGTTGCCGACAAGAGCATCAACGCGTTCGCGCTTCCCGGCGGGCCGACGTTCATCCACACCGGTCTGATTTCCGCCGCGGATAACGAGGCGCAGGTAGCCGGTGTAATGGCGCACGAAATCGCTCATGTCGCGCTCCGGCACGGCACCAATCAAGCCTCGAAGGCGAATCTGATGCAGGTTCCCGCCGTGCTGGTGGGCGTGGCGACGGGGAGCAATCTGTGGGCGCAGTTGACCAACCTGGGCGCGACCAGCCTGCTTCTGAAATTCTCGCGCACCGCCGAAACCCAGGCCGACCTGCTGGGGGCGCGCATCATGTCGCAGGCCGGCTACAACCCGGTCGAGATGGCGCGCTTCTTCGAGAAGCTGGAAGCGGAAGGTGGATCGCGCGCGCCGGAGTTTCTGTCCGATCACCCCAATCCCGGCAATCGCGTCAAGAAAGTCGAGCAGGAGATCACGGCCTTTCCGCGCCGGAACTACAACGCTTCCGCCGGCGATTTCGGCCGGCTGAAGCCGCTCGTCTCCCAGGTTCCCGCGGCCTCGGCTCCCAACTCCTCGGCGGCTGCGCCGGCGCCGGCGCCGGTGAAGCCCTCGAGCGGTTTCCGTCAACTAAGGGGTCAGCACTTCGCATTTTCTCATCCCGACAACTGGGAGGTGTTCGGCGACCCGAATTCGGCTTCCATTACCGTGGCGCCTCGCGAAGGCGTCGTGCAGAGCGGCGGGCGGGGAGGGATCGGCTATGGCGTGGTCGCCAGTTTCTACCTGCCCGAACGAAACCGCAAGGATCTCAAGAAGAATACCGAAGACCTCATCAAACGTTTGCAGGCGACGAACCCAGGCTTGCAAATTGTTTCGCGCGACGCGCGCCGGCAGAAGATCGACGGCAGCAACGGGATGCTGGTGCAGCTCGGCAGCGAATCGCCTTTCGGAGGGCCGGAAACCGATATGCTGCTCACGGTCGAACGCCCGGAGGGTCTTTTCTACTCGATCTTCATCGCACCGCAGCGCGAGTTCCGTAATCTCGAACCGGCCTTCAACGAAATCATCAAATCGATCCGGTTCAGCAATTGAGCCGGCCTCCGTGTCCGCAACATTTCGACGCCGTCTTGTTTGATTTCGACGGCGTGCTGGCGGACACCGAGCGGTTGCACTGCGCCTGCTGGGCCGAGATTCTGTCGCCATGCGGCATCCGGCTTGAATGGGACTGGTATCGCGACCACTGCATCGGCGTCGCCGATCGCGCCATGCTGGCGACGCTGGGCGGCCTGGCTGATCCGCCCGTCACCGTCGATGCCTTGTGGCCGCTCTACCCCAACAAACGCTCGCTGTTTCGAGATCGAGCCGCGATGCGGGAGTTGTGTCCGCCTGATACGGTCGCGCTGGTGCGGTCGCTCACGAATCTGCGGCTGGCGGTGGTGACTTCGAGCGGCCGTGCCGAAGTTGAGCCCGCGCTGGTTCGCGCCGGCATTCGCGATTGCTTTCAGGCGCTCGTGTTCGGCGAAGACGTCGCGCGGCTCAAGCCGGCGCCGGATCCGTACCTGCGCGCCGCCGCCCTGCTCGACGCGCGGCGTCCGCTGGTTGTGGAAGATTCAGAGGCCGGCGCGGAGAGCGCGCGCGCCGCAGGTTTCGACTTCATTCGCGTCGCGGCGCCGGACGATGTTCCGCGCGCAGTCCGCGCACGCCTCATTTCGTAGGTCCAGCCTGACTTCTTCGCGAGGCAGCGGGCGGTGCTACTTCTTGAACAACCGATCGAAGGCCAGGCGTGCATCACTGGCCGTTCGCGGGCCATCGGCGCCGGCCGCCTGCGGTCGCCCATCCGGAAGGGGCCGCCCACCCGGAAACGCCGGGCTGGATACGGCGCCGTCGCGAGCCACCGTCACGCGCGGCGAAAACAGGTTGCAGTCGTTCGCCTTGTCCTTCACCGCAATTCGCACCGGGATCGGTTTCAGGCACTGAAAGCGCGTCGAGGGTTCGAAGTGTGCGCACTGCTTGCAGCAGTGCAGCTCGGCGTTGCATTTCGGGCAGTTGCCGTTGAAGGTGACACCCTGGGGCAGGGGCGAGGAGCAGTTGAAACAGCGCGAGGCTTCGACCGCCTGCAGCATGCGCGGCAGGCGTGGACCGGTTACGTCAATGGGCGGGCGCGGTCCTTGCTGTTTCGGACGCTCGCCATCGCGGCGTTCTCGCGGCTCGCCGCGTTCCGAATCCATGTATCCGCGTTGTCTGTACTTTCGATCGTCCATGTGCTCGTCGCACTCCTCTGCGGACGTGTATCACTTCCCACGAACTACTTTTGGCACTACACCCCTACCTGTGGCTCGGCGGCCTACACTCCAAGCGGCACATGCCTTGCGGCAAGCCTCCGGCTTGTCCGGCAGGTTCTGCGCGATGCCTTAGACCAGTGACCCGGAGTGGTTCAAATATCGCCCGATCACCGCATCGGCTGTCTGGTATGCCAATACCACCGCAGGTAACGTGGGATTGCCGGAAGGATTCTGCGGATAGCCCGATGCCCCCAGCACCAGCAGGTTTGGTGTCTGCCAGTGCTGCAAATACATATTTACCACGGATCGGTCCGGTTTGGAACTCATAATTGCGGCGCCCTGGATCTGGGTCGAAGGATATCGCGTTGTCTGGTGTCGCCTTGCCTCTGAAAGCCGTTTATCTCGTTGTCGCGCATTCCAGCTCGAGCCGGAGCAGAGGGTCCCGTGCCTGTCGTTCTAGACGTGGTCGAGGCCCATCTAGTTCCCCGATACGCCGGCCTGCTCTCCGTAACCCGATAGTTGGAGGGTCCGGCCGTAGTAATGTGCGATTCCGGCCATCGTCATGCGGGGATGCTCTACTCCGAGTCCTACCGGTACCTCACAGTCTGGGACAAGACGGCCCAATTGGCTATCGGGCGAAAGCCGTAGCACACAGTGTAGATTGAGCCCTCTGGGAGCATCGGAAGATCCGTACGATCGACCACGTGTCCGTAGTAAATGACTAAACAGAGCGTCATGAATAATTGCGTATCCGCTCCCTCATGGTCGCGGCTCGG
>JBOGMR010000269.1:0-5645 GCA_050746825.1 Bryobacteraceae bacterium
GCCTGAGAGCCGCCGCGGCCCACGGAGCCGCCCCACCGTCAGAATCGGAACCTCGCCGACAGAATCGTGCGGCGGGCCTGGACTTGCGCGCCGGTGATGACGCCGAAATTCGAACTGGTCTGAGCGCCGGTCGCGAAGTTGTAGGTGAGGCCCGTGTTTGGGTTGTTCGGGTTGAAGTGGTTGAGCGTGTTGAACGTCTCCACTCTGAACTCGAGGCTGCGCGGTGCATCTTTTCCCATCCGGAAAGCCTTTGCGAGCGACCAGTCGAGGTTGAACGCGCCCCGGCCGTAGAACAACGTCGGCGGCGTGTTGCCGATGCCGAGCGAGTCCGCCGCGGGCAGCACAAAGTTGCGCGCGTTCAGGCGATACTGCAATCGCGGATCTTCCGTCGCCGATGGGAATTGCCCCTCGGGAAGGAAAATGTCGTTGCCCATCTGGCAGCGGAAGGGCACTCCGCCGGTCGGCGTTCCGGTCCAATATCCCGGAGGCGCGTTCTGCGCGGAGCAGCCCACGCCAAACGGTGTGCCGGAATAAATGGCGCCGTTCCCGTTGATGCGCCAGCCATCCAGAGCCTGCCGCGCGAACACGTTATTCGTCCAGCGGCTGGCGCCCGGAATCTCGTAGCCGAAGTTGAAGTTGACAGCGTGCGGACGATTGACGACGTCCTTGCCGAGCTTCGTATCCACCCACTGATTGAAGTTGTAAATCGTCGTCCTCGACCAGGTGTAGTTGGCGTTCCATTGCAGGCGGCCGACCCGGCGATTCAACTGCATCTGCAAGGCGTGATAGGAGTTGGTTCCGATATAGGTCCAGATTGGGATCTGCCCGAATCCGCTGAAGCCTACCATGGAGCGGATCAGGTTGGTGGAGTAAAATCCGCTGCTGGTAGGATCGCGAAATCGCGCGATCGCGCCATCCCTCGGGTTCCACGTCGTGTACGGAGCCACGGCGTTGAAGTCGAACACCTGCCCGTATCCGTGGCGGAGAGCATTCCCCACATAGGACACATCGACGATCATGCCGCGCGCGACTTCGTGTTGCACGCCCAAGCTCCAGTTATAGGTCGTGATCGTCTCCTGATCCTGCGATCCGCCCAGGACATTCTGCGGAGTGAAGTAGGTCTGGGCGGAGGCCAGATTCGCGAAGTTCGTATACAGAATGATGGGCGCCTGGAAATTGGGAGGCGCCGCCATCGGGCCAGTGCCCGCGCCCGTCGCGCCGATGTTGTCGACTGTCCAGTTGCGGCCAACCGTGATGCCGGCGCCACCGCGAAGCGCGGTTCTGCCGTTCCCGAAAACGTCCAGCGCGAAGCCGAGGCGCGGCCCGAGCTGGATCGGCGGCACGTTGAAGAAATGACTGTTGTATTGATGGATGCCCGAGAACGGTATGCCGCCGGCCGGGTACGACGCGGTGTCGAAGGTACCCTGCCGGACGAAGGGGAACGTCGCGCCAGTTACCGGGTTGATGGCCGCGCGCTGCCCGTTCACCAGCGTCGGGAACAGAAGCTGTCCCGCTTTCGTGCGATCGTACTCCTCCTGCCGGAAGAACCCGAGCGTCGCGCCCGACGAATAGAGGTCGCCCACCCGGTGGAAGCGCAGGCCGGCGTCGAGAGTCAGCCGCCGGGTAACCTTCCAGGTGTCCTGAAGGAACCACTCGAGTTGCGTGTAGTGGGCGTGGTTGACCTGTTTCTTGTTGTCGTCGCCGTACGCGAATATGCTGCCCATGAGCACGTTGGAGATGGGGTACCCCGTATCGAGAGCGGCAGCCCGATCGGAGCCGAAGTAGTAGGAACCTGCCGTGTTGAACACCGAGTAGACGCTCACGTTGCGGCTCATGCGCTCGAGGTAGATTCCCGCTTTCAGGTTGTGGCTGCCCTTCACCCACGTCACTTTGTTGCTGAACGATTGCACCGTATCGGTTCCCACAAACGGCCAGCGTGAGTCGTGACTAAAGCCGGGCGCCTGGGAGATGGTCTGCCCCGCCGACTGCGGGCCGAAGCCGGCCGGGAATCCGAAGTTGACTTGCGGGAGCAGATTGAGCACGTTGCTGCCCTGGAAGATCCGTGGCAGCGCGATCGCCTGGCCGTTGGCGTCCTTGAGGGGGAGTAGATTGTCGGCGTAAGTCTTTGTGCCGCCGGTCGCGTTCGAGCTTGCCTGATCCAAAGGATTCACACCTTGTTTGCCGCGATTCACGCCCCACGTGAATTCGTTGATCAGGTTCGGGTTGACTGTGTACACCGCGGTAGCAACAGCGCCGGCCGCCTGAACGTGATAGCTGTGCGGGAACTGTCCCCAACTGCCACCCGGAGGACCCACGGTTCCAGCGTAACCGTCGACCGCCTGGTAATCCTGTAGCAGGCGCACGAAGGTGACGAGCTTCGACGTCAGGTTGTAGTCGACGCGCAGGATTTTGTCCTCGTTCGGGCGTGACTGCGGCAGGATGTTGCGGAAATTGAAGCGCCGCTGCCCGGTCGGATCGAGCGCCAGGCCGCGCGAATCCGGAAGCGGGAACAGGTTCAGCATCGCCAGACCGGCCGGGCTAATGCGGTTGGCGGGAACTCTGTTGCCGGCGAACGGAGTCTGGGTGGCCGGATCGTAAATGGGGACCAGCACTCCCTGCGTAGTGACGGTCTGCGAGAAATCGCCTGTCCGTTCGAGCACGGATGGCATCGTGAAGGTGTTATCGATGGTGTTCTTGTTGCGCAGGCGGTCATAGGAGAAGAAGAAGAACAGCTTGTTGCGGTTCTTGTTGAAATTGGTTCGCGGGAAGAAAAGCGGACCGCCAATGGTGCCGCCGGGATTCTGATACCGGTACCTGGGCTTCTGAACGTTCAGTTTGTTGTTGAACCACTCGTTGGCGTTGAACATTTCATGGCGCCAGTAATAGTAAGCACTGCCGTGAAACTGCGGCGTTCCGCTTTTCACCGTGAAGGTCAACTGCCCGCCGGTGCGTCCGCCGTATTCCGCCGTGTAGTTGGACACCAGGAGTTGGACCTCGCTGATGGCGTCGATGCTGGGCGAGAGGTAGCCGGGGTTGAGGTTGCCCGAGTCCTGGCTGGCAACGCCGTCGAGGTTGAGGATCACCTGACCGGTGCGCCCGCCGTTTACCGCCGGGATGCCGCCGCCGGACCATCCGCGGAAATCGTTCCCCGCGAGCGTCTGGACACCCGGCAGAGTCATGATTAGCGACAGCGGATTCCGGCCTCGTGTCGGAGTGTCCTCGATCTGGCGAAGGCCGATGGAGATGGAGCGATCGGAACTGCTGGTCGCGACGTGAACGGTCGACGCCTGCACCTCGACGGTGCTGGTGATTTCACCGACCGAGAGCTTGATGTCGTGGAGGTCGACGCGTTCCTGCGATCTGACCGGGATCGCCTTCTGATCGTAGGCCTTGAAGCCCGGATTCGTGATCCGCAGGCCATAGTCGCCGGGCACCAGGTTCGTGAAGACAAACGACCCGTTGTCATCGCTGGTGAAGTTGCGGACCTGTTGGGTCAATTCGTACGTCAAACGCACCTCAGCGCCGACGAGCACGGCGCCGGTCGGATCGGTTACGATGCCGGAGATCTGGCCGGTGACGCTCTGGCCGTGGAGCGTGGGCAGCGTCGTCAGGAGCGCAAGGACGACCGCTACGAGAAGGCATAAGTTCCTCATTGATTCCCTCCAACTCTGTTTCTGATTTGCCATACAAGAGGCTGTGAACACGGGTGCAAGCGCCTGCATCGGAGCAGGCTCGATCATCGCTGATTCACTCTGCGACATTTTCACCGATTCAAGACCCAAGGCGGACAGCATGCCGGAAGCCGGAAATCTGATTCCGGTGCCAGATTGCCGTTTAGTATACACCCGTTCGGCGCCTGTCAAGGGGTCTTGGCAGGCAAGTTTACAGGCAGCCTTCGTGGCGCAGACGATCAGGCCGGAGACCCGCCTCACGCATTCTCACGGAGCACAGTGGCAGCCGCGAGAGGCCAATCCCGGAGAGATGTCCGTTTTTGGGATTGGGTTCGTTTTTTCTCGCGGCAAACGCTTGGGTTATCAACAAGAAGCATTCTCCATTAAGGCTCAGCCCCCGGGGTGCCATCAGAGTAGCACGGGCGGTTGTGAAATCGATGCGCGCGGAACGGGAGATGGGCGTTGGAAGGCATGCAAGTCTCAGAGCACGACAGGGTTGGCGGCGCGCGAAAAAAGGTCGGGGCGCCGGTGAAAGGGAGGTGAAAGGGAAATGAAAACCGGAAGATCACGCCGAAATAAGGCGCTGATCAAGACGAACCCGGACGGTGGCCGATACCCTCGTCCGAGGAGTTTATGAACGGACTGAGGTGGGCACAGTTCCTTGTGATCTTCAGCTTGGCCTTGCCGACGGTGCTGCGCGCAGGTACCATCGTCGCGCCAGGGGCTCAGAGCGCATTAGAGGGTAACAGTAATAATGGAGTGCCGTTCAACATTGGGTTTTTTACAGAGTTTCGGTGAGTTCCTGCTTGGTCACCAACTGGCCCGGGCGGCGCACCAACGCGAGGAGCGCTTCGAATACCTTCGGCTGAAGCGTGACCTCCTTGCCATCGCGCGTCAGTCTGGACTCGGCGGGATTCAACTCGAAATCGCCGAAGCGGTAGATTTGCTGGGTGGGCGGCGTCATGTCGCAACCCGGGCGCATCGATTTCGCGAGGGCGGCGAACTCACGTCGGGCATTGTAGCGCAAGGGGTAGTGGGGTCTTAGCGTGGAGATGAAGTTTTCGTCTAGGAGAGCACACCGCCGTACCACTGCCCCTTGCTATCCAGATACGATTTCAAGAGAGGGCTAGTGTTTTTCATACCATTCATGTAGTTAACCCAGTATGGCCAGATGGCCTGAGGCAAATTCTCGCGCTGAAGATGAACGTGCTCGAAGAAGTCGGCCAGTGCCTCTGCGATCACTAGCGCACGAAGATAATGCTCGTGTGACGGATCGATTGGCGTGCCCTCGTAAAAGTACGTTCGAAGTCCGTGGTTCTCTAGAAAAATTTTGGAAACGTCGTGGAGTTGGGCGTACAGCGCGGAGTGCGTGGTGGAACGGATAGCCTTGTTGGTTTGGCGAATCTGATAGACGACAAACGAAAAGCCAAAAACCGTAACAGCCAGTTCCACACCGGAGATCAAGGTCTGCCACTGGTCGTTTGACATTAGAGTTTGATCACCGCTTGTGAGTGATCCCAAGCAATCTGATCGTCGCCGTCGGCGTCCTTGTAAACAACCGTCGTCTCTTGGTCGTTACCTTTTTGCTTTGCTTCGTTCATACCCTCTCTTTGGAGTAGCCTGCATTGCGAAGGCGAGCCTCAAGTTGATCCTTAGTCGCTGAGACTTGAATGATCTGCTCCGCGAGCTCGGCGATTTGCGGCTGCGTCGGCAAGTGCCCGATGTCAAAGAGTTCAGTTCTGCCTTGATTCGCGCTCTGCGAAACGTCAAAGCTGGTTGTAGCATGGCACCTCGGAAAGCGAGATAGGGTCAGCACCGAAGATTTTGTCTCCAAGATTCGTTGGGCAACTGGTCCTAGAATGTTCGACGTCAGCACGGATGCGTTTCAGCCGTACGAAAGTGCCATCGATGCCGGCCTCTACGATCGCGCCAATCACAGTAACGTGGTGAAACTCTTCTCGCACCACATCGAAC
>JBOGMR010000270.1:0-4034 GCA_050746825.1 Bryobacteraceae bacterium
GATGTTCATCGATTGCGAAAAGTCGCCTTTCTTTTCGGGCTCGGTCGGCAAGGTCATCACGCGACTCCGGGGCTCGTGCTGATTCCACCGTTCGAAGGCGAAAAAGTGAAACAAACGATTCTTGATAATCGGGTGACCGGCTGTGCCACCCCAGATATGATTTTTGACCTGGTTGGGGGCGTGCGTAATCGCATTGGAGGCCGCGTTCAGCGCCGGATTACGGCCGAAGTAGTAGAGGTTGCCGTGGACCTCGTTGCTGCCGGACTTCATGGAGACGTTGAGAATCCCGCCTGCGCTGTGGCCATATTCGGCATCCACGCTGTTCTGCTGGACGGTAACTTCCGTGACAGCGTCCATCGGCGGTGAATAGGAGGCTTTAGGCCCCACTTGCAGGGGCATCCCGTCGAGCAGCGTGTCGTTCTTTTGGCTCGTCGGCCCACCTACCTCCATTTGCGCCGGCGCCCACATCTTGAATGGCGTCCGCTCCAGTGTGTAGCGGTTCACCACCGCCGGGTCGAGCAGAGCGAGCGTGAACGGGTTGCGCGCCACTATGGGCAGGTTCTTTACCAGCCGGTTCTCGACCGTCAGATCCATGCTGCTGGTATTGAATTGGACCGCAACCGGCGCCTCCACCACCCGCACTGTTTCGGCGATCGCTCCGAGTTGCAGTTTCGCATTGACGGTCACGTCGCTGCGATTCTGAACGAGGATGCTCTCCTGAAGAAACTTGCTAAAACCAGGCATTTCGACCGTCAAGGTATAGGTACCAGGCTCGACCAAATCGAGGAGATAGCGCCCGTATACGTTGGTCTGGCGAATCACCTCAACGCCGGTATCCACATTGCGCAGCCGTACCGCAGCGCCGGTCACGACGGCGTCGGTTGAGTCGCTCACCATGCCCTGCACCCTTCCTCGATAATCTTGGGCGGCGGCGACGATGGCTAGGACGAAGACCAGCAAAGACACACGTAGTGCTCGCAGGAATTTCATGGAAGTACCTCCTCGGCCGGGGATGGCGACGGATTGACTCGCACAAGCTCCTCCTTACGAAACGAACCCAGTGCAGAATCTGGTAACCAACAGTAGTGCCGAACATAGCCGCATGTCAAGCGCTTTCCGGCGCAGTCTGCTTGAGAGGGCCGGTGGCATACGACCCCGATACTGTCAACCGATGGTAGTGCGCTAGACCGCCACCATGAGATCAACGCACTTCTAGCACACTACCCAACCGATCGCATTCAGGCAGGCCGGACAGCAGTAGAATAGACTCGACGATATGCGTTCGATTCGAGGAATGGCGTGCCTGCTGCCGGCGGTTCTGTCGGCCGCCGAGCCTGCCGCGCGACAAAACTTCGACCAAACGATTGCTCCACTGCTTCAGGCCAACTGCGCTCCGTGCCATACAGCGCAGGAGCGCGCCAGCGGATTCTCCGTAACATCGATGGAATCGGTGATCCAGGGCGGCAGCAAGTATGGCCGGGCGGTTGTTGAAGGCCATCCCGAAAAGAGCCCTCTCATCCGGCTGCTAAAAGGCGAGTTGACGCCTCAGATGCCTTTCGGCAAGACACTCGCCAAGGCCGGCATCGCGCGCGTCGAGACGTGGGTGCGCAGCCTCACGGTTGAGTCGGCCGGGGCCGGCAAATTGGAATGGCGGTGGCCCTTTGAGAAGCCTGTGAAACGCGTTCCGCCCTCGGTAGCGGACGCACAGTGGCTGCGCAATCCGATCGACAGTTTTATCCTGGCGCGGCTCGAGAAGGAGGGCCTGCGGCCCGCACCCGAGGCCTCGCGCCGTACGCTCGCCCGCCGCGTCTACTTCGACCTCGCTGGACTTCCTCCCACGCCCGGCGAAACGGCCGCCTTTCTCGCCGACCCCTCGCCCGATGCCTACGAAAAGTTGGTTGACAAACTTCTCAACGATCCGCGCTACGGTGAGCGTTGGGGCCGGCACTGGCTCGACCTGGTCCGCTACGGCGAGACGAGCGGCCTCGAAGGCGACGGCATGATCGGCAATGCCTGGCGGTACCGGGACTGGGTGATTCAAGCGTTCAACGACGATCTGCCGTACGATCGCTTCGTCACGCTGCAACTGGCCGGCGCCGACGAGCATAGCAAGACTCGCAACAACTACCAGCCGGACGCGCAGGGCTACGTGCCGCTTGGATTTTTGCGCGTCGCGCCATGGGACCGCTCGAATCTGGTCGCCGAGGAAGTGCGGCAGAATTACCTGAGCGAGGTTGCTTCAGCCACCGGTTCAATCTTCCTGGGGCTGACGCTTGGGTGCGCGCGATGCCACGATCACAAGTATGATCCGATCCCCACGCGCGACTACTACCGGTTCCAGGCGTTCTTCAACGCGATCCAGGTGGAGAACGTCGAGGCGCCGTATCACGATAAAGCCTTTGCGGCGCGAGCCGCGGAACGTATTCAGTATTACCAGGGTGTGCTCAAGGACGGCGTCGACAAACAGGAACTCGACAAGCTCGAACAAGCGCTGCTCAGGAAGCTGATTGCGGCCCGAGCCGGAATGGCTAAAGACAAACCCGTCACGAAGGACGATGTGCGTTTGGAGATGAAGCACAAGGGCGGCGCAATCTTCTCCGAAGCCGAAAAGCTTCGCCACGCGACCCTGCTCGAAGACGCGAACCGGACGCAGGATCCGGATGAGCGCGAAGTGCTCGATGCCTACGAAAGGACGCTGCTCGAAAAGCTCCCACGGGCCTATGCACAGCCGGGAGCCGAGCCGCTGCGGCGGTTCGAGGCGCTCACCGCCGCCGACGTGCGAGCGGAAGCAGGGAGATCGAATTCGAAGATTTTCTCTTCCGGGGAGAGAAAGCGGCACGAGGAGCTGTCGCAAAAGCTCGATGTGGACCGGCGTCGATTGAGCCGGTGGCAGCCGAACGCGCTCACGGTGAAGAATGTTCCGGGCCCGCCGAACGGCCCGATGATCGCGCCGGCGCGCATCCTGATTCGCGGCGACTATCGACAGCCCGGCGAGGCTGTCGAGCCCGGCTTCCCGGAGGTTTTCACGGGTAAAGTCGAATCCGCCGAGCTGATTACTGATCGCTACCGGCAGTTTCCCACGCGCGGCTGGCGGATGACGCTCGCCCGCTGGATTGCCAACCGCGACAATCCGCTGACGGCGCGTGTGATTGTCAATCGGATCTGGCAGCAGCATTTCGGACGCGGAATCGTTGGCACCCCGAGCGATTTTGGCCGCAACGGAGAGCGCCCCACCCACCCGGAGCTGCTCGATTGGCTCGCCGTGCGCTTCGTCGAAGAGGGGTGGAGCATAAAAAAGATGCATCGCCTGATGCTCACGTCGGCAACCTGGCGGCAAGCGGCCGACAGCAAACAGCCGGAGAAAGATCCGGACAACCGGCTTCTCTCGCGGTTCACGAGGCGGCGTCTGGAAGCCGAAGCGATTCGCGACAGCATTCTCGCTGTGAGCGGCCGTCTCAACGCGCAGATGTTTGGCCCAAGCGTGTTTCCGCCCCTTCCCGAAGACCTCGCCGACTTCGCGCGCTACGGCCGCACCGGCGGCATCATGTGGGAGCCAAATGAAAAGGAAGAAGACGCGCGGCGGCGATCGATCTACATTTTCCAGCGCCGCTCGTTGCCGCTTCCGATGATGGCCGCCTTTGACGCCGCCGTATTCAGCGAATCCTGCGAGCGTCGCAGCGTGACCACGACTCCGCTGCAGGCGTTAGCGATGATGAACGGCTATCTGGTGAACGACGAGGCCGCCCACCTGGCCCGGCGCATCGAGCGCGACGTAGGACGCGACGTGGGACGCGATGTAGGAGAAGACAAGCGCGCCCAGGTCATGCGCCTGTTCGAGATCACCCTGAATCGCTCGCCCCAGGCCGGCGAGCTTGATCGTTTCCTCGCGTTTGACGGCCCGCTCGACGCGCTCGCTCGCGTCGTGCTTAACTCGAATGAGTTTGTTTATGTCGACTGACGATCGCTTCGCACTCACATCCCGGCGCCGTTTCCTGCTCGATTCGTGTCTCGGGCTCGGCGGCATCGCTCTGGCC
>JBOGMR010000271.1:0-7800 GCA_050746825.1 Bryobacteraceae bacterium
CGGTTTAGCAAACCGCTGCTTTCGACCACTCAGCCACCTCTCCGGGGTGGGACGAGCGAGTTGCTATGACGATACTACCATACGCGCGCGGCCGCGCGGCGCGTGGGTTTGTGTTATCTGGCGCGGATGTTGACCCACGTATGCACGTGCGGGGAGCCGCGGAAATACCAGATCATGTTCGGGCTCTCGAGCTGCCACACGTCCCAGACGCCGTCGCTGCCGATGTCGAGGTTCTTGTAGAACGACATGGACAACGCCGACACGCCGCCGCTCGCTTTGATCAGGCGCATGGCCTCGTCGGTGTCTTTCTTGCGGAACGGCAGGAGCAGGTCGGCGAGCACTTTCTCGACGAGCTGCCGCTGATCGCGCGCCATGTCGGAGACCGGCAATCCCGCAGGTTTGCCCGTTCCGAGCGCCACGGTGTCGTTTCCCTTCTCCGGCCGCGGATCGCCCAGCAAGGCGATGTCGCGCTGCTTGCCGTTCAATGCCTGAAAGACTTCGTTGGCGCGCTTGGCCTGATACCAGTACACGTTGCCGGGATGGTCGGGCTTTTCGTTCCCGCTCTGGGAGGCATGGCCATAGAAGATCGGCCCGCCGAACGCGGCGCCTTCAACCGAATCGCCGTCGCAGCGGATGGTGCAGTGCCGGCCGGTCAGCACGAATTCGAATTTGCCGCTGCCCGGCTCGCCGAACAACGCGACCGAGTAGAAGCCGAGACCTTTGGAGTCCTCATCGATATGATAGAGAACCTTGTCATAGAAATCGGGATTGTGCAAGCCACGGAAAATCTCCCCAATCATCGCCTGCTGATCGGGCGAGTAAAACTTCGCGATCCTCTGCGGCACGATGTACCAGTTCGCGTCCACCTTCGAGCGCGAGGGATGATCGAACGGAAACGTGACAGCGGATTTTTGTTCCGGAGTCAGGCTTTTGTAGAAAGTCGTCACCAGCGTTTCCGAGTCGCTGGTCTTCTTGGGAGTGGCAGCGGAGGCGGCCAGCGAAACGGCGCCGAGGGCGGTGGTCTTCAGAAACTCCCGGCGATCGACGGGGTCGCAGTCAGGGCATCTCATGGGCGGGCTCCTTTCCTGAAGTCAGGTATCTCACGGCCAGACGCAAAAAGCAAGGTGTTTCTGCAACGGTAGCCTGCCGCGCCCGGCTATTTCACGTCAATCGGGACAGGCGGGAATCGGCGGCGGCCGACGGAGGCCTCCACTTGATGCGGTCCAGGCGCAACGCCGGCGGGCAGCTCGAAATTGATCTCATAACGCTCGTTGCGCGGATCGGTGCAGAACACGTCGAGATCGTTCAACGGCGCGCCGTCGATCGAGACTGCGAACCGCGCCGGGTCGGTGAGCTCTTCGATATCCACCTTTACCGAACGGCTCAGGATTACGGGGCCGGAGAGCAGATTGACGCCGTCGGTGAGCGACACGATCCGGGGCACCGGCGGGCCGGGCGAAATGACGTGAATCCACGTGGGTCCAACCAGCGGCTCACCACACCAGTACAGCTCCACCGGGACCAGGCCCGTGCGCAGCTCGGCCGGGAGCAGCGCGTTAACTTGCACCAGGCCGTCGAACACCGGCGGTCCGATGTACACGGGCGCGGCCTCGAGGCCGTCGGCGGTGACGTTGATCTGGTTGAGGTCGCAGTCGGCGGGGAGGTTCTCAATCCATATCGCGACGCTCGCGAAGCGGCCGCGCGCAGGGACCGCGGGCTCTCCGCTGTGCGAGTTGCAGACGTTGCGGATCTTAGTCGCCGGCTCGGCCGGCGCCGGGCGATTCGCGGCAACTCCAGCGAACCAGCCCTCGGGTTGCTTGCGCAGCGTGGTCCACATGTACTGTGTCGAAACGCCTTCGAGCGCCAGGAGCTGCATGTCGTTGTCGCAGGCGAATTCGGCGATTTCGCCGGCGCCGATGCGTACTCCCGCCCAAGTCGTGTACTCCTTCGCTGACTTCGGCAGTCCATTGAACTGGCACCGCAGAATACCGCCGGTCTTGAGCACGCGACGGCTCTCCTGCAAGTAATTGAAAACCACTTCGCGGCTGGGGATGTGCTGGAACACGGCGTACGAGTACACGAAGTCGAAAAACTCGGCGGGGAACACCGACAAGTCGCTGCCCCGCGTGGCGCGTGGAAAGGCGTTCGGGATGTCGTGCAGGGTACGGACAGCCAGCCGGATCATCTGGTCGGAAACATCGACGCCGTGGATTTCTCCGAAATTCCAGCTCATCGGGAGCATCAGGCGGCCGGGGCCGCAGCCAATCTCGAGAGCCCGGCGCTGGCGCTTGTCGCCCGCCGGAAGTCTCGCCAGCTCGGCTTCAAGGCTCCTCACCACGTCGGCGCCGGTCAAAAGGAACTCTTCCGCATCCTGGCCGCGGCGGCCGAAGGCGACGTAGTAGAAGGCGTCTTCCTGGGCGCGCTCGTTCCAGTCGGCGCGCATCTGCTCGGTGAGGCTGGTATCGGGCATGGGGTGCAGCTACGTTATTCTATCGTCAATGGCCATCGCGTTTAAGAAAGTGACCTTGCCGCCGATTCAGGGGCTTAGCATTTCGGCGCCGAACGGTGCGTTCATCGGAATCGTGGGCGAAGACGGGTCTGGCAAGACGGCGCTGCTGCGGCTTGCGGCCGGCCTCGACAAGCCCATTGCAGGTTCTGTTTCGGCCGGCGAATCGCGCCTGATGGTTGGCGTGAATGATGCTCTGGGATTCCCGCCCGTCGACGTTCTGGTGCTCGACCACGCCTTAGCCCGGCATGACATTTTGGTTCGCAACCGGGCGCGCATAACGCTCGAGCGCCTGCGGCGCGGTGGCACAACGATTCTGATGGCATCGCATGACGAGCAACTCCTGCGTGGCTTCTGCGATGAGCTTTGGTGGATCGCGGAGGGGAAAGTAGCGGCGCGGGGCGATCCTGCGACTGTGCTCGATGCCTACCGCGGCCAAGTGGCCGACAAGCTGCGCGCGTGGGGCGAGACGCTTTCCGCAACTCTGGCCACGAACCAGCGGCGTGGCGACGGACGGGCCGAAATCGTCAGCGTCGAAACGCTGGGCGCGCAGGGGAAGGCGACTCTGGTGTGGCGCAGCGGTGAAGCCGCCGAGGTGCGTGTCTCGGTGCGTTTCAACGACGCCGTTACCGATCCCGTGATCGGAATTCTCATTCGCAATCGCATCGGCCTTGACGTCTATGGCACGAATACGGAGCTTGAGAATCTCAAGCTGGGACCGCGCACCAACGGCGAGACCGTGCGCCTCACTTTCCGCTTTTTGTGTGAGCTGTGCCCGCAGGAGTACACGCTCACTGTGGCATCGCACGATCCGAATGGAGTGCGGCACGATTGGCTGGAGGAGGCCGTCGCTTTCACCGTGACGGACTCCAGGTACACGGCGGGCGTCGCGAATCTGAAAGCGCGCGTGTCATTGGGTTGAACAACTTCGGGCTGAACAGCTTCGCTGTTAAAACCCATACAGCCGTGCCGGATTGTCGACCAGGATTCTCCGGCGCAGTTCGGGGTCGGGCGCCCAGGCGCCCAATAAGTCGAGCAGCGCGCCGTCGTTAGGCATGGGCCAGGGGCGTTCGCGATACTGCCACGGGTGCGGCCAGTTGGTGCCCCAGACAAGGTGGTCCGGACCGGCCTGAACGAGAGCGTCGAAGAAAGGGCGGACATGCTCGGCGTCGCTCGAAAGGCGGTAACCGCCGGACAGCTTGATCCAACAGGAGCCCTCGCGCAGCAGCGAAATCAGTAGCTGGAAATCCGGGTCCCCGACGCCAGCCTGCACGGGAATCTGCCCCATGTGATCGATGGCAAGTGGAATACCAATCGCAGCTAATCGTTTAGCCATTGGCGCCAGCGAACGGGCGGCCGATGCCAGCTCGACATGCCATCCCAGCGGGCCGATTCGCTCCGCCAACGCGTCGAGGTGATCGAAGGCTGCGCCGTTGACACGCGCGGCGCGAAGGCCGGCGTGGTGCAGCGCGGCCAGATCCTCGTCGGAGGACGTCAGATCGATACAGGCAACGCCGCGCCACCGGCCATCGGAGCGACGCACCGCTTCCGCGGTGCAACGGTTATCGCTGCCGTAGACGCTCGGCTGCACGATCACCGCGCGGCTGAGTCCCAGGGTTGACAGAAGCTGCCGGTACAATTCAACGGTCGCCTCGGGCGGCGTGTAGGTCCGCTGGCCGGAAAGCGGGAACCGCGCGTGCGGTCCAAAGATGTGCGCGTGGCAATCGCAAGCGCTTTCAGGAATCGGGAAATTCGGCTGGCGGGGAGAGGGATCGGGACCATCGCAAACGGGGGGCATGTTGGCTAAGCCTTTAGGCGGCGAGAAGTCTCAGTATAGCCCACTGCACCTGGATTTGATCGCAGCGTGAAACGGCGAGATCCTTGATGCGGCGCGTCGCACGTTTTTTGTGATTCACGCACTTCGCCCACACTCGACCACCCCCGCAGGGCTTGCGGAGGATGTAGCATAGGAGCAGCATGAATCAACGGCCGGCAGCCACCCCGCTCCACGTTATTGGCGGCGTCCTGGCCATCGCGTCCCTGGGGCTCGCACAGGCGCCCGCGTCGCGCGCTCGCCCGCCGGTCGATTTTACTCGCGACATCCAGCCCATTTTCAAAGTGTCCTGCCTGGGCTGTCACTCCGGCGAGAAGCCGGAAGCGTCACTGCGGCTCGACTCGCGCGACCGCGCGTTCCAGGGCGGAGCCTCGGGCAAAGTCATCGTGCCGGGCGACGCGGGGCAGAGCCTGCTCGTTCGCAAGGTTGTTGGCGGCGCGCCGGGCAAGCGCATGCCGCCGGCAGGCAGCCCGCTGCCACCCGAAAAGATCGCGCTGCTGCGACTCTGGGTCAACCAGGGAGCGAAGTGGCCCGAGCCGCGCACGCACTGGGCATACGTGAAGCCCACGCGCCCCGCTCCGCCGGCGGTGCGCAACAAGGCATGGGTGCGAAACCCGATCGACGGGTTCGTGCTGGCGCGGATCGAGAAGGAAAGCCTCGCGCCATCACCGGAAGCGTCGAGGGAGACGCTCATTCGCCGGCTCAGTCTCGATCTCACGGGCCTGCCGCCTTCACCGGAGGAAGTCGACGAATTTCTCGCCGACGCGCGCCCCGGCGCCTACGAAAGACTAGTGGACCGTTTGCTCGCCTCGCCGCATTACGGCGAGCGCTGGGCGCGGCCCTGGCTCGACCTCGCTCGTTACGCAGACACGAACGGCTACGAGAAGGACCGCCGCCGTTCGATCTGGAAGTATCGCGATTGGGTGATCCAGGCGCTCAACGCCGGCATGCCGTTCGATCAATTCACCGTCGAGCAGATCGCCGGCGACATGCTGCCGAACCCGACGACCGGCCAGCTCATCGCCACGGGCTTTCACCGCAACACCATGTTCAACGAGGAGGGCGGCGTCGACAAAGAGGAGGCGCATTGGGAAAATCTGGTCGACCGGGTCAACACCACAGCCACCGTCTGGCTTGGCTCCACACTCGCCTGCGCGCAGTGTCACGATCACAAGTACGATCCGTTCTCGCAGCGCGAGTATTACCGGATGATGGCGTTCTTCAATAACACCGCGCTCGGAACTCGCAACTACGGCGACACCAGCGCAAAGTTCATCGAACCCGAACTGGACCTGCCGACGCCCGATCAGGAGAAGAAGCGCAAGGCCATCAGCGACGAGATTGCGGAGCTCGACCGGAAGCTCAAGACTCACACTCCCGAGTTCGCCGCTGCGCAGGTGGAATGGGAGCGCAGCATCGTGGATGCGGCGCGCGACTGGACGGTGCTTAAGCCCGAACGGCTCGAGTCCGCCGCGGGCGCGCAGATCACGCGGCTCGCTGACGGCTCATTGCTCGTGTCGGGCGCCAATCCCGCGAGCGACACCTATGTGATCGAGGCCAAAGTTCCCGCGGGGCGGATCACTGGAGTGCGGCTGGAGGCGCTGCCGCACGACAGCCTTCCGCGCGGTGGACCGGGGCGCGACGCATACGGCAACTTCAACCTCACAGAATTTCACGCCGAGGCCGGGGGCGCGGTGATTCGCTTCCGCAAGCCGAATGCCGATGATGGCCGCATCAACGATACGAAGTTCAAGCAGCTCTGGCTGGTCGACGCGTCGCGCGAAGACAAGCGGCTCGCACGGCAGATCGTGTTCACCGCGACGCAGCCTGTCGAAGTCTCAGAGGGCGCAGCGTTGAAGATCCAGATGCCGCAACACTCCGAGTTCGGCGGGCAAGGCCTCGGTCGTTTCCGCCTCTCCATCACGTCGGCGGCGGCGCCCGCGCGCATCGCGGAAATCGCCCCGAGATTCCGGGCGCTGCTCGACGTTCCCCCGGAGCGCCGAACCACGAGCCAAAATAACCAGGTGGCGGAACAGTTCCGCTCGGTAGTGCCTTCGCTCACGCCGGCCCGCCAGCGGCTGACTCAATTGCGCAAAGATCTGGAGGCGCTCGACATCGTTTCGACTCTCATCGTTCGAGAAAAGAGCAGCTACGAGCGGCCCTCGGCTACCATTCGTCTTCGTGGCAGCTTCATGAGCAAGGGCGACTCCGTGTTTTCAGGCGTGCCCGCTGTTCTGCAGCCCCTGCCCGAGACCGAGATGCCGAACCGGCTGGGCCTCGCGAGGTGGCTGGTGAGCAAAGACAACCCGCTCACGGCTCGCGTCACCGTCAACCGCACTTGGGAGCAGTATTTCGGACGCGGGATTGTCGAGACTAGCGAAGACTTCGGCTCGCAAGGTCAGCCGCCGAGCCACCCCGAGTTGCTCGACTGGCTGGCCGCAACTTTCATGGATCAGAATTGGAGCCTGAAGGCGCTGCACAAACTCATCGTCACGTCGGCGACGTATCGCCAGTCGTCCATCGTGTCGCCCACGCTGCTCGATCGCGATCCGTACAATCGGTTGTTCGCGCGCGGGCCGCGCTTCCGCATGGAAGCGGAGATGATTCGGGATGTGACGCTGGCGGCGAGTGGCCTGCTGAGCCGCAAGATCGGCGGCGCGAGCGTGTTTCCGTATCAGCCCGACGGCATCTGGGATATTCCTTACAACGACGACAAATGGGAGGAAAGCGAAGGCGACGACAAGTACCGGCGCGGAATGTACATTTTCGTTCGGCGCACGGCGCCTTATCCGGCGATGACCACGTTCGATGCGCCGAGCCGCGAGTTCTGTACGGTGCGTCGCGTGCGAACCAACACGCCGCTACAGGCTCTGACGACGCTGAACGATCCCGCGTTCTATGAGGCTGCGCGGGCGATGGCGAAGCGAATCGTCGATGAAGGAGGCGATGACGTCCGATCGAGAGCGTCGTACGCCTTCCGCCTCGCGGTGACGCGAGCGCCGTCGCCCGCAGAGATCGATCGAATTCTCAGTTGGTACGACCGGGAGCGCGCGTTGGCGGACGAATCCGCCGCCTGGACGCTGGTTGCGAATGTTCTGCTCAACCTCGACGAGGCGATGACCAGGCAATGAAGCGCCTATGAGCATCAAATTCATCACGCGCCGTCACTTCTTCTCGCAGGCCGGCTTCGGCATTGGCAGCGCAGCGCTGGCGTCACTGGCAGGCGATGCGGCTTGCGCGCAGACCGGACGCCCGCACTTCGCGCCGAAAGCGAAGAGCATCATCTACCTGTTCATGGCTGGCGCGCCGTCGCAGCTCGATCTGTTCGACTATAAGCCGAAGCTGAACCAGTTCGATGGCCAGCCAGTCGGCGATGACGTCGTCAAGGGCGAGCGCTTCGCGTTCATCAAGGGCACGCCGAAATTATTGGGGTCGCCGCATACATTCGACCGCTACGGCA
>JBOGMR010000272.1:0-4180 GCA_050746825.1 Bryobacteraceae bacterium
TCACCACTCCCCACGAGTTCGCTCACGCCTGGGTGGCCGAGCGCCTCGGCGACGACACACCGCGCCTCGAAGGCCGCGTCACTCTCAACCCTCTCGCCCACGTCGACTGGATCGGCACCGTCTTCCTCCCGCTCATCACGTCCCTGATGGGCGCCGGTTTCCTCGGGTGGGGCCGCCCCGTCAACACCAACCCAAGCAAGCTTCGCGGCGGCCTCCGCGGCCTCGCCATCGTCGCCATGGCGGGCCCCGCCAGCAATGTGGTCTTCGCCGCCGTGCTCGCCGGCCTCGCCTCCGCCGTCCTCTCCAGCGCTCCTTCCCTCGTCGACCTTTCCATCATCGCGATGCAGCTCAGCCTCTATCTCGCCATCTTCAACATGATCCCCGTGCCGCCCCTCGACGGCTCCAAACTTCTGCTCGCCGCGCGCATCCCCATCCGCGTCTACAACGAACTGGCGCGGTTCGGGTTTCTCCTTCTTCTGGTCGCTATGTCTGCCACCAACCTTGGCCGATCGATGAGTGATTGGAGTTGGTCCGGCGCCTCCTGGCTCCTCAACGTTTTCGGTGTTCGCGGAGGATGATCCGTGTCGCGAGGCGTCCCCCCCCTCCTCCTCGCTTCTCTCCTGACCTTGGCGTGCAGCAGCTCGGAGCCGCCCATCGCCGGTTACCGCGCCGCTACCGTCGACGCCGTGTCACTCGCCGTCGACCTCCGCGAGCCCGTCCGCGCCCGCATGGACAAAGATGTCCTCCAACCGGTCCTCGGCGACTGGTACACGTCCACACCGCGCCCCGCAGGCGGCGCCATTGTCGATCACGAGTTCCAGAAGGACGCCAACTCTCCGCGCCTTCGCTTCCTCTCGCTCGAGACCGATGGCAACCGCATCGTCACGAAAAGCAGAAAAATCCGCGCCATATTAGGCGGCGATTTCGGAAAAATCTACGCCTCGATGATCTGCGATTACGACTCGAGCCTGCCTTCGTCCCCCAATTTGTTCTCGGTCGACCTCGCCTCGATCAAGCTGCTCCACGAGCCGCCCACGCTCGACGGCACGCTTCCGCCCGGCCCTACCGGCAAGCTGACCCACTTGAGCGCCGTGCGCGTCTTCCGCCTGCCCGATCCCCGCGAGCGTCTGCTGGTCACCGCCATCTACACCAATCGCGGCCTGATCCAGACGTTTCACATCCACGGTTCTCGGGACGCCGAATTCCTCGAACGCCCCTACGTCGAGCAGGCCCGCGAAAGCTTCTCCCATTGGGAAGCCACCACCGCCCAGCACGCCGCGCTCGCCCGCTACGGCCTCCCCAGCTACTTTCTCCCGCCCGCCATCACCGAGCAGCCCCCCTCGCCGTTCCGTAAACCCGCCGCGCTCCAGGTCCAGCTCGACGCGCTCCACCTCCCCTTCGCCTTCGACCGCCTGATCGCCCAACACCAGTTCCTCCCGGATGGCGGCCGCACCACGCAGTTCCTCACCTTCGCCCAGGTTCCCGAAGATGAGATCCTCGAACCCCGCTGCATCAAACGCTTCGAAGAACAATTCACCCGCCGGATCCCATTTTCCGAATAGGCATCGTGGCGCAGGCACTCGTGCCTGCCGCGCCGAGACTCGTCTCGGCGCTTTGGTGCGGCAGACTTGAGTCTGCCTTTGGTTCGTACTACCGAAATCGTCGCATTTTGTCGCCGCACTGCCGCACCGTGGCCCGCCAGCGCCACAGGACCAGACTCAACGTGGAGTTCGTCACGGCTGTTGGCCTCACAGCCTCCGCTCCAGAAAATCCCGCAGCGCTCCCTCAATCGCCGCCGTATTCTCCTTATCCTGCAGGTGCAGATAAATATTGCCTCCCAAATCGGCCGGCATCTTCGCCCCCTACTCCCGAATGATGATCACCCGGTCCCGCCCCTTCGCATTCGCAAAGTAGCCCGCTTCGAACACGACGTTGTCCCGCGGCGCAGCCTGGTTCGCGTCCCCGTCCAGCGGATCGTCCTTGGTGAACAGAAAAACCCCGCACGTGCACAGCCGCGCCGCTCGCTCGATCTCCTCCAGAATCGTCCCGCCTCCCGTAAAATCCATCGCCCAGTCCATCACCGTCAACCCCAGGTTCCCGCTGAGGAACAGGTGAATCGCCTCGCCGCGCTCTTCGCCTTGCTGCAATACCCCAAAAACACATCGCGCCGCTCCGCCATCTGCCCTGTCCAGATGTTGAACCGGCGCCGGAACGCGTCTCCCTCCACCCACTTCCCGTCCGCATCGTCCGGCATGAATAGAATCGGATTCCCGCCGCCCGTCCAATGAATCCCACGGTCCGCAATCCCGCCCTCTCGCACCGTCAACATCGGCAGCCGCAGCGCGTTCGCCACCGCTCCGTTGAAGACGCGGAGAAGGCTCCGGAAACATCCCGTATGCCGGCCGCGTCTTCATCACCTTGGGTGGGCCGCCGGCCCATGAGGCACTCCCTGACGGTCGCGGCTCAGTCTGGCGTACCAGCTACGCTCAGATTTCGTCGACTCGCCTACATTCCCACGAATCTATCACTGTCATATCGCGCACCCAGAAGCCGACACCCGCTTGACACAGGCAGATCTCCAGGTATATGGTCAGACCAAATACTGTCCCTTCGGGTGGCTTAAGGAGGTCTACGATGACAATCTCCAGGATGCTAGCCGCGCTGTCGTTGATCTGCACGGCATTTGCGCAGGACTACCGCGCGCGCGTTCAAGGAACCGTGACGGATTCAACGGAAGCCGTTGTCGCCGGCGCGCAAGTCCACCTGCGAAACACCAACACCGGAATCGCGGCCGTCAGGCTCACCAACCAGAACGGTCACTACCTGTTTGACTTCGTCGATCCCGGCACCTACGAGCTCGCGGCCGAGATGCAGGGCTTCAACCGCTTCGTCCAGCAGAACATTCTCGTGCAGACGCGCGGCGACGTCACCGTGAATCCGACCCTCAAACTGGGAAGCATCGTCGAAACCGTCAGCGTGTCCGCGCAGAACGTCGAGGTCCAGTTCAATACCAGCACGATGTCGCTCACCGTCGATCGCAAGATGCTCACCGACCTCCCCGTGCTCGCGCGCAATCCGTTCACCCTCGTCCTGCTCGACCCCGCCGTGGTCAACCGCTACACGTCGAATCTCGCCACGCGGAATCCGTTCTACATGTGGTCGTCGAGCCAGATGGATGTCGGCGGCAGCACCAGCCAGCGCAATGAGCTGCAGCTCGACGGCGCGCCGCTTCAACTCGGCTGGAAAGGCTCCTACGCGCCGCCCATGGACGCCACGCAGGAGGTCGCCGTTCAGCAGAACGCCGTCGATGCCGAATACGGCCACAGCGCGGGCGGCGTCCTCACACTCTCGGTCAAATCGGGCACCAATGAATTCCACGGCACCGCCTACTACTTCGGCCGCAACCCCGCGCTCAACGCCGTGTCCAACTCCGTGGTGCGCGCCAAAAACCTCGTCCGCAATCACATCTACGGCGGCTCGCTCGGCAATCCCATTATCAAAAACAAGCTCTTTACGTTCACTTCGTTCGAGCGCTGGCTCACGAAGGACCCGCGCAACGCCATCATGACCCTGCCCACCGAGCTCGAGCGCCAGGGCGACTTCTCGCGGTCGTTCAACCCCGATGGTGGACTGCGCTCGCTGTTTGATCCCTTCACTACGCAGTTGACCGGCAATGTCGCCTCCCGCACGCCCTTCCCCGGCAATCTGATTCCGCAAAACAGGATGGATCCGCTTTCGCAGCGCTTCCTCAAGGACATCTGGCTGCCGAATAACCCCGGCGACAATATCACCGGCGTCAACAATTACAAGCAAGCCTATTTCTGGTACCTCTACAACTGGAACTTCAACAACCGCACCGACTGGAACGTCAGCGACAGATGGAAGGTCTTCGGCCGCTACAGCCGCTTCCGCACAGACCTCAGCCAGAACAACTACACGCCCAACAACTCGCCCGCCATGACCGACGACAACGGTGGCGTGATGAACTCTCGCAACATCGCCGGCGACGCCGTGTGGACGGCGACGCCCACCACCGTCGTCAACTTCCGCTTCAGCTACGCGACCCTGAACGATGACTTCGACTCGCCCAGCACTGCGGTTGGCGAGGACGGCCTCAAGCAGTTCTGGCCGCAGGAGTGGATCAAATCCTACCTGCCCGGACTTCCGCGTGTGTATTACC
>JBOGMR010000273.1:0-2497 GCA_050746825.1 Bryobacteraceae bacterium
AGCTGCCGGCGAACCTCCTCACTCGACAGCCCACCCTCTTGCGCCAACCTGTTGCGGGACCGCTCGATCAGTTCGACGAATCGGGGATTCGAGCTCAGCGAAACCGTCTCCAGATCGGCATTATCAAGGGGCAGCAGCACAGCCAGGGGCTTTCCATTCTGTGTGACGACCAAGGGCTCGGTACCTACCGCTTGTGCGCATTCGGCCAGGCTCTGCGTTGCTTGGTCTAGTTCTACAGTTCTCACAACTCGATTATCTCCTTTCCGATTCGCACGATGTTCCGGTCTTTCACGCCGATCGCAAGGATGCGAACGATGGACTGGGCGGCATCGACGTCGTAGTATACGCGGATATCGCCGACTCGCAGTTCCCATGGAGCTATTGGATTGGGTCTCATCGGCTTGCGGTTTCTTGTCTCGACTGCCGGCTCATATTGAAGCTGCTCATCCACCGAGTAAGGACGGTTCGCACCTGGCCGGCCACGAGTTCCTTAAGATGCTCGACGGCGGTGGGCGAGTACTCAACTCGGTATGGCAACGGCCGATGTTATCAGTTTCGACGCACGGGGTGAACCCTCTTGGGATGTCCCGAACGGCGCTCACCGGGAGTATCATTACAAGCATGACGCGCAGAGACCTCCTTCTCACTTCCCTGGCCCCCGTCGCGCTTTCAGCCAAGAGCCGCATCGAACGCTCACGACTCAGCGCCATCACCGATGAGATCGCTAATTCGCCCGACGACGCGATTGCCTTCGCCAAACAGTACGGCTTGAAGTGGGTGGAGTTGCGGGCCGTTCCCAACAAGCGAGGCGCCGAACCGCGCCCTGGTCCGCGAGGTGAATACGCGCTTCTGCCGGAGGAAGCGGTGAAGGCAGCCGCCGCGCAACTGTCCGCCGCGGGCTTGCGCGTCTCGTTTCTCAACACGTCGCTGCTGAAGTTCACCTGGCCGGGTACCGAACCGGTTCGCCGGCGTCCTGAAACGGACGAAGCCCGCGCGCGCCGCCTCAAGTCCGAAGGCGAGCGCTTCGAGCGCCGCATGGAAGATCTCAACAAGGCCATCCGCGCGGCGCACATTCTCGGCGTGGACCGAATTCGCGTGTTCACCGGCACGCGCGTCGAGGAGCCGCGCAAGCTGTTCGGCCGCATGGCAGACGTCCTCGGCGAAATGGCGCGCGTCGCCGAGAAGCAGAAGGTCCAGTTGCTTGTCGAGAACGAAGGCTCGTGCAATATCGCCACCTCCGCCGAGACCGCCGATCTGCTCGCGATGCTGCCCTCAAAGGCCATCGGCATCAACTGGGACCCGCTCAACGAAGTCAGCCAGAAGCAGGCGCCCTTCCCCGGCGGTTACAATCTGCTGCCGAAGAAACGGATCGGCAACGTCCAGATCAAAGGCCGCAGCGTCCTCGAGGGCCCGCAGAAACTGGACTGGAAGGCGATCTTCAGCGCGCTCGATCGCGACGGCTACAAGGGTAAGATCGGTCTCGAGACGCACATCTTCGAGAGTCTGATCGAATCCTCGCACGCGTCGATGAAGGCGATTCTGAGCCTTTTGGAAACCTGAGATGCTGAAGATCCCGGTCAGCCCCGCCGCGCTCGGCGCCGGCCTGGTTGTTGTGGCTGCGGGGATCGGCATCGCGTTCTACATCCAGCGCGACGAATTCATCGAACTGCGCGGCTCAATCCTCAAGGTCCGCACGCAGGCGATGGATGAAGCGAGCGCAGTGGTCATCATCGATTTCCGGTTCGCGAATCCGTCCATTCATCCGTTCGTCGTTAAGCAGGTGGACGTGCTGCTCGAAGACAAGGACGGCAAAGCGCTCGAAGGCAAGTTCGTCCCCGAGTCCGACGCACAGCGGCTGTTCCAGTACTATCCGGTGCTCGGTCAGAAGTTCAATGACACGCTGCGCACCCGCGACAAGGTTCCATCCCGCTCGACGTGGGACCGCATGGTCGCGTCCCGGTTCGAAGTGCCTGATGCGTCGCTGCAATCCCGCCGCAAGCTGACGGTGCGGATTACAGAGGTAGACGGCGCGGTGTCCGAGGTGGTGGAAGCCGGGGCGCCGCGATAGCCGCCCCGCATTTCCGGTATCCTAGGAAAGTCCGGTCCTAGTGCAGCCGCGGGACCGGCTTGACTTCGCATGGACGATCCCGAATCGGAAGTAGTCAGCGAAGGCGGCGCGGCGCCGGCGATGGCGGCGACCAACGAAGCCTGGGAGCGCGTACAGCTCGCCCGGCATGCCAAGCGCCCGCACGCGCTCGATTACATCACGCGCCTCTTCACGGGCTTTGAAGAAATCCACGGCGACCGCTCCTATGGCGACGACTCCGCCATCGTCTGCGGCTTCGCCTTTTTCGAAGACCAGCCCGTCATGATTATCGGCGAGCAAAAGGGCCGGGACACCAAACAAAAGCTGCTACGCAACTTCGGGATGCCAAAACCGGAAGGCTATCGCAAGGCGATCCGTGTGATGCAGCTCGCCGCCAAGTTCGGCCGGCCC
>JBOGMR010000274.1:0-4556 GCA_050746825.1 Bryobacteraceae bacterium
GGGATTGTTTCTTCGAGGAAACCCTCCCAACTTAGCAGGCGCTCCACCTCTGCTGCTCCCGCCTCTCAGCCCAGCACTAGATCATCGTGTATAAAAAATGAAGTTGGACAGGTGTGATCGAAAACACTATCCGATGAAGGACATCGCTCTGTACTAGCCGGAGTCCAGCCGTTTCTCCGCCGCATGTGTTTACCCGTCACGGGTGCTGGGCGCGCTTCAAAAAAGCGCCTCGGCCCGCCCGGCCATGGAAGACGCCGCGGTCCACGACGACCTCGCCGCGCGAAAGCACAGTGCGCGCGTTGCCTTTCACTCGAAAGCCTTCAAACATCGAATAGTCGACGCGCATGTGATGCGTTTTCGCGCTGATGGTGTGCTCGGCTTCCGGATCCCAGATGACCACGTCGGCGTCGCTTCCGGGAGCGAGCACGCCCTTGCGCGGGTAGAGGCCGAAGAGTCGGGCCGGGGTAGTGGCGACCAGTTCCACGAAGCGATTCACGCTGAACCGGCCTTCATTCACGCCATGGTGGTAGAGCAAATGCAGCCGATTCTCGACACCGGGCCCGCCGTTCGGAATCTTTGTGAAGTCGTCTTTGCCCAGAATCTTCTGATCCTCGAAACAAAAGGGGCAATGGTCTGTCGAAACCACTTGGAGATGATCGTGCTTGAGGCCGTCCCACAATTTCGCCTGATGATGTTTCTCGCGCAGAGGCGGCGTGAACACGTATTTGGCGCCTTCAAAACCGGGGCGAGCCAGATCGTCGATGGAGAGGAGCAAATACTGCGGGCAGGTTTCCGCGTACGCAGGCACTCCGCGATCGCGCGCCTCGCGCACCTGGTTCAACGCATCTTCCGACGACAGGTGCACGATGTAGACCGGCGCGCCTGCGATCTGCGCCATGACGATCGCGCGATGCACCGCTTCGGCTTCCAGGTTCGCAGGACGTGTCAGCGCGTGATGAATCGGCGCCGTCTTGCCTTCGGCCACCGCGCGCTTGACGATCACGTCGATGACGCCCCCGTTCTCGGCATGCATGCAGATGAACGCGCCGCTCTTCGCGGCGTATGAGAACGCGCGGAAGATCGTGCCGTCGTCCACCATCAGCACGCCCGGATACGCCATAAAAAGCTTGAAGCTGGAGATGCCCTCGCCCACCATCGCGTCCATGTCCTCGAGACCGGCGTCGGGCAGATCCGTAACGATCATGTGGAGGCCGTAGTCGATGGTGGCGCGGCCATCCGCCTTCTTCCACCAGGTGTCGAGGGCGTCACGCATCCGCGTGCCTTTCGCCTGGATCGCGAAGTCGACGATCGTGGTTGTGCCGCCGAATGCCGCGGCGCGAGTGCCGGTCTCGAAGTCGTCGCTCGATGTGGTTCCGCCGAACGGCATGTCGAGATGTGTATGCACGTCGATACCGCCGGGCAGAAGCAGCATACCGGTCGCGTCGATCACACGGTCGACGGCCGCTAGCGCCACCTTGGCGCCCACCTCTTTGATTCTTTCGCCTTCGATCAGAATGTCGCCGGGAAAACTCTTCTCCGCGGTAACGATCGCGCCGCCCGTGATGAGCGTTGTGCTCACGAAGCGGCTCCCGTACGCTGCGCCCAACTCTCGGGCGCGAGCCCGTTCTCGACGCGCTCCATGGTGATGCAGCCGGGCACGGGGCAGACAAGCCAGCACAGATTGCAGCCAACGCACTCGTCTTCATCGACGCGCGGAATTCGCTCGGGCGGTGTCACGCTGCTGTCGTGGAACAGGCTCGGCGACGGTGACACGGTGATCTTGCGCCGGCTCGCCGCTTCAAGATCCGCTGGAGTGTGGACGCCGTTGATATGGATGCATTGATGCGCGCCATCCCAGCAGGCCACGTAGCACAGGTCGCAGCCGATGCATGTGCCGGCGTGAATCTTCGCAATGATTTTGTAATTCAGGTCCAGGTGTTGCCAGCCGGTGACACGCGGCAGGCTCTGGCCGCGGAAATCCTCGATCGTGGCGAAGCCTTTCTCGTCCATCCAGTTGCTCAGCCCGTCGATCATGTCCTCGACGATGCGGTAGCCATAGTGCATGACGGCGGTGCAGACCTGGATGCTCTGGCACCCGAGCAGGAGGAATTCAGCGGCGTCGCGCCACCCGGCGACTCCGCCGATGCCCGAAACCGGAATGGCGCTCTGCGGGTCGGCGTTAATCTGCTGCACCATGTGCAACGCGATCGGCTTGACCGCCGGACCGCAGTAGCCGCCGTGCGCGGATTTGCCACCGACGTCGGGACGCGGGCGCAGCGTGTCGAGATCGATGCCGGTGATGGAGTTGATCGTGTTGATGGCGGAGAGTCCGTCGGCGCCCCCTTTGCGTGCCGCCCGAGCCACGGTGCGAATGTCCGTGATGTTCGGGGTGAGCTTCACCAGCACGGGCGTTCGCGCCGCTTCCTTGACCCACTCGGTGATCATCGTGGCGTACTCGGGCACCTGCCCGACGGCGCTGCCCATGCCTCGCTCGCTCATGCCATGCGGGCAGCCGAAATTCAGCTCGAGGCCGTCGCTGCCGGCGTCCTCCGCTTTGCGGACGATCTCGTGCCAGGTCTCGCGACGCGACTCGACCATCAGGGATGCGATCACAGCGTGCTTCGGGTAGCGCTTCTTCACCTCCGAGATTTCGCGCAGATTCACGTCGAGCGGCCGGTCCGTGATGAGCTCGATGTTGTTGAGCCCCATCATGCGCTGTCCGTTCCAGTCGACCGACGAGTAGCGGGAACTCACGTTGACAATGGGATCCCCCAGTGTCTTCCACACTGCCCCGCCCCAACCGGCGTCGAAGGCGCGCATCACCATCTCGCCGCAATTGGCGGGTGGGCCGGAGGCAAGCCAGAAGGGATTGGGCGAATGAATACGGCCGGCGAATTTCGTGGTGAGATCAGCCATAAATGATCCGGATGGCTCATTATACGCGCATCGTGGGGCTGTCAGGACGGCTCGGAGAACTACCAGCAACGTTGTGGTAAGATTCCGGCAAGGTCGAAACGGCGGCCTACGGTCCGCGTAAAGGGTCGAACCCACCCCTGAGATCTCTACGATAGTCAGAGACCCTGACTTCCAGCCCGAGAGACGCGGACGCCGGGCAAAAGATGGAAGGAAGGCGTCTATGTCCAACTCAAAACTCCCCGAGCGGGCTTCGCTCGAGTTCCTGAAAAAGCTGGCGAAGGATCGATTGCACGAGCTGCGGATAGTTGATCCGCATGCAAAGCTGGCAACGGCTCTGCTGGCTGTCGCGCGAGACCACGGCTTCTCCAGTTGGCGTGCCCTGAAGGCCGAGATCGAGCAGCGGCAGCAAAACTTCATCACCCACTTCTTCGAAGCCTGTTCCAAGGGCGACGTGGAAGCGCTGCGGGGCTTGATTGCGAACGATCCAGACCTGGTCCGCAAAACCGACCCTAAGGCGCACCACCGGGGCTGGACCGGACTGCACGCCGCAGCCAGGAACGGGCATACGGCCGCCGTGCGGCTGCTGCTCGAGCGCGGCGCCGATCCGAACGCGCGGGAAGCTGGAGACAACACCTACCCGCTGCACTGGGCTGCCGCCCAACGGCACATCGAAACCGTGCGCGCCTTGCTCGATGCGGGCGGCGACGCACACGGCATTGGCGACGTACACGACCTCGACGCGATCGGCTGGGCGACGTTCTTCCATGCGCCAGGCGGCGCTCCAGGCGACAACCTGGAGGTAGCGTCGCTCCTGCTCGAACGCGGCGCCCATCACCACATCTTCTCGGCGATGTCCGCCGGTGATTTGAACCTGATTCGGATGCTCGTGGAGCAGAATCCGGAAATGCTCGATCGCCGCATGTCGCGCTTCGAACAAGGGCAGACGCCGCTGCATTTCGCCATGAATCGAAAGCGCTACGACATCCTGGATCTGCTGATCGAGCTGGGCGCGGACCTCGACGCGGAAGACCAGAACGGTCAGACCGCGCTCGCGGTCGCGATGCTGCGCGGAGATCGAGACGCGATGAGCCGTCTGCACGCCGCCGGGGCGAAACAGCCCCAAGCGATCGCTCCGTCGAGCTTCCGCGAGAGCATGGCCAACTTGGCTGACTCCGTGAAGAAAGGAGTCCCGATGATCTGTGTCCCCGATGTCGCTCGAGCCCTCGACTGGTACGCTTCGATCGGCTTCAAAGAGATCGCGCGATACGCGGACGACGGCCTGGTGAATTTCGGCCTGGTGAATTTCGGCATGGTGTCGCTCGGAAAAGCCGAACTCATGCTGAATATGCACGGAAGACCGGGCCCGCACGACGTGAGCCTATGGTTTTATACCGATCAGGTCGACGACCTCTACCAACTCCTCAAGTCGCGCCAGCTCCAAGCCGCGCAAGCCGCGCTTGCCGGCCAGCCGGGCGGTCATGAAGGGATCGAGTTTGAGCAGGACATTGAAGACATGTTCTACGGAGCCCGACAGTTCGGCTTTCGCGACCTGAACGGATACACTTTGTATTTCATCCAAGGTGCGGCAAGCTAAACACGACGCCGTTACTGTTTGCGTATGCCAATGACCACTCCCTAAC
>JBOGMR010000275.1:0-4388 GCA_050746825.1 Bryobacteraceae bacterium
GCTGCGCTTCTCGCTCGACTCGAACTGCGAGGGCCTCGTGCCTTTGAGCCGCGAGTTGAAGATCGTTACGGACTACCTGGAGATCGAGCGCGCCCGCTTCGGCGCGCGACTGCGCTATTCGATCGACGCGCCGGAGGAGTTGGCGGAAATCGAGGTGCCGCCTATGTCGGTGCAGACGCTGGTCGAGAACGCTGTGAAGCATGCGATCGCGCCGCGGCGCGAGGGCGGGGAGGTCGTGATTCGAGCTTCCGGCATCGCGGAAGGCCTCGAACTGATAGTGGCCGACGATGGTCCGGGATTCACCGCGGATGCGATCGTCGAGGGCCACGGCCTCGACAACCTGCGCTCGCGCCTGGCCGTTCTTTTCGGCGACACAAGCGGCCTCCGCATCGAGCGCCGCGGCGAGCGCACGGCGGTGATTTTGCGTGTGCCCCAACGCGTGCGGTCCCCGCAATGATCCGTGCCTACCTGGTCGATGACGAGCCGCTGGCCCTCAAGCGGCTTGCGAGGATGCTCGAAGAGACCGGCCGGGTTCAGATCGCAGGGTCATGCAGCGATCCGGTGGCCGCGCGCCCGGCTCTGGCTAAGCTTGCCGTCGATGTGTTGTTTCTCGATATCGAAATGCCCGGCATGACCGGCTTCGAGCTGCTCGGCTCGCTCGAGTCTCAGCCGCTGGTTGTGTTCACGACAGCGTACGATCGATACGCGCTGCGCGCCTTCGAGGTGAATTCGATCGACTATCTGCTGAAGCCGATCGAGAAGCCGCAACTGGACCGTGCGCTGGCGAAGCTCGAGAGGATCGGCAAAGGCGCCGAACCGCGCCCGGATCTGCAAGCTGCGCTCGATCAGATCGCCACTGCGCTTCAGCAAAAGGCGTCGCAGCGCCTGGATCGGATTGCGTCGCGGACCGGCGAGAAAGTCCAGTTCATCGAGCTGCGGAAGATCACGCACTTCTTTGCGGAAGACAAGCTGACCTACGCCGCCACCGCGTCGAAGAATTACGTCGTGGACCATACCATCGCCGATCTGGAGCAGCGGCTGGACGAGCGTAAGTTCATCCGCATACACCGGTCGACGATTCTTAACCTGGACTATTTGCTCGAGCTCGACACGTGGTTCGGCGGACGGATGCTGGCCCGCTTGAAGGATCCAAAGAGTACGGAGCTGCAAGTGGCGCGCGACCGCGCGCGGCCGTTGAGAGAGCGCTTGGGTTTGTGACCGCACTCCATCCAGAGCCGGGAACCGTGAGGCGACGTTTCACAACTTAAACAGCGCCCGGAGGCGCTTGGTCTGCACGCGGCTCACGGGAATTTCCGTCTGTTTTCGATCATCCATGCGGAGCTGAAAGCTCGATTTGAACCACGGCACGACCTCGCGAATTCTGTTGATGTTCACCAGGTACGAGCGATGCACGCGCCAGAACGCTTCAGGATCGAGATTCGCCTGCAGCTCCTCAATCGTTCGGTAATTGGATAGGCCCTCGATATTCGCCGCCACCAGCCGGATCTGCCCATTATCGATGGTGGCGTAGATCATCTCGTGCGCGTCGATGATGAAGTTGCGGTTGTCCTTGCGGATCAGCAGCTTGGTGCGCTGCAGATTCTGCCGCGCGATCGGCTCGCCCTCTGTGCCCTTCTGGCGTTCGTGCAAAAGACGCCGCGCGCGATCGATCGTCTCCTGGAGACGATCTCGCTCGACGGGCTTCAACAGATAGTCCATCGCTTCCAGACGGAAAGCCTCCACGGCGTACTGGTCGAAGGCTGTCGTGAAGATGACGTAGGGTATGTCTGCGTTTTTCTCGCGGAGCTTGCGCACGACACCAAGGCCATCGAGGCCGGGCATCTGGACGTCGAGGAAAACGAGATCTGGTTCCACCTTACGGATCAGATCCAGCGCCTCCAGACCGTTGGCGCCGGACCCAACGACTTCGATATCCGCAAAATCCTGAAGTAAATAGGAAAGCTCGTCGCGTGCCAGCTCTTCGTCGTCCACGATGACCGCCGAAAGGGTTGCCGTCGCGCGATCCTGCATGAAATTGCTATCATAACAAATTCAACTTGCCCATCCCGGCGGAGCCGTAAGAACGGAGGGCGTGTATGGAGGCGCTACCTGCGGGCCTGCACGATGTCCCGTGACAGCCCTGCGACCACTCAGCCGCGATGAGGCGGCGCCCAAAAAGCGCAACGAGTCAGACCACTTCCCTGCCGCGAGCGGCTGAGCGTCAGGGGCGGGAATCGAAGGAGAATCGAAGCTTGGCAACAAGACCAAACGTGACGATCGCATCGCCTCAAGGTAAGCTCGGCGTGCTGATTCCTGGAATGGGCGCGGTGACCACAACGTTCATTGCGGGGGTCGAGGCGGTGAAGCGGGGGCTTGCGCGACCGATCGGATCGCTGACACAGCTCGGAACGGTCCGCTTGGGAAAGCGCACCGAAAACCGGAGTCCGAAGATTCACGAATTTGTTCCGCTGGCGCGTCCGGAAGACCTGGTCTTCGGTGGGTGGGACATTTTTGAAGACAACTGCTACGAAGCGGCGCGGAAAGCGGGAGTCCTCGAGAGCGCGCTGCTCGACCAGGTGCGGGAGCCGCTCCAATCCATCCAGCCCATGCCGGCCGTGTTCGACCAGGAGTATGTCAAGCGACTCGACGGGCCAAACGTCAAACCGAAGGGGTCGAAGATGGACCACGCGGAGATGCTGATGGAAGACATCCGCGAGTTCCAGCAGCGCACCGGAGCCGCACGCCTCGCGATGATCTGGTGTGGATCGACCGAGGTGTTTCACACCGCGGCGGCCGTGCACCAGACACTGAAAGATTTCGAATGCGGCCTGATGCAGAGCGATCCGGAGATTTCACCCAGCCAGATATACGCGTACGCGGCGCTGAAGTCGGGAGTGCCGTACGCCAATGGTGCGCCGCATCTCACGGTGGAGGCGCCGGCTCTGATCGAACTCGCCCGTGACCGGCAGGCGCCGATTTGCGGAAAAGACTTCAAGACGGGTCAGACGTTCATGAAGACGCTGGTGGCGCCCGGACTGAAATCGCGCATGCTCGGCGTGACGGGCTGGTTCTCGACCAACATTCTCGGAAATCGTGACGGCGAAGTGCTGGACGATCCGGGATCCTTCCGGTCGAAAGAAGAGACGAAACTTTCCGCGCTCGAGCAGATTCTACAGCCCGAGCTTTATCCGGAGCTGTACAGCAACATGTATCACAAGGTGCGGATCAACTATTATCCGCCGCGCGGCGATGCAAAAGAGGGTTGGGATAACATCGATATTTTCGGATGGCTGGGCTATCCGATGCAGATCAAAATCGACTTCCTGTGCCGCGACTCCATTCTGGCGGCGCCGCTTGTCCTCGACCTCGTGCTGTTTATGGACCTTGCCCAGCGTGCGGGATTGAAGGGTATTCAGGAGTGGTTGTCGTTCTATTTCAAGGGGCCGATGACCGCACCGGGTTTGTATCCGGAACACGACATTTTTATCCAGCTCATGAAACTCAAGAACACACTGCGGTGGATGCAGGGTGAGGATCTGATCACGCACTTAGGGCTGGAGTATTACGATTAAGGACGCGCCGTAACAGGGAAACATGAAAGTTCTTGTCATTGGCGGGACACTCTTCAGTGGACGCCTCCTGGTCACAGACCTGCTGAGAGCGGGCCATCAGGTTTCGGTGATGCACCGGCGCTCGAAGCATGATCTCGGCCGCCGGGTGCACAACCTGGCGGCGGATCGCAATGACGCCTCGGCGGTGCGCGCGGCGATCAGGGGGAAGAGCTTCGATGTAGTGTTCGACATCGCCTACGACTGGGAGCGCGGGACGACGGCGGCGCACGTGGAGGCGACGGCCTTGGCTCTGGCCGGCGACCGGCTGATACGATACGTGTTCATGTCCAGCGTCGCGGCGTACGGCGATGGCTTGAATCATCACGAGAACGACGCGCTGGCGCCGGACGATCATCCGGAGGCGTACGTTCGGAACAAGGCGATGAGCGAGCGGGCGCTGTTCATCCTGCACCACCGCACGGGATTCCCGGTGGTCACGCTGCGCCCGCCGTATGTGTACGGACCGGGCAATCCGTTTTACCGCGAAGCGTTTTTCTGGGACCGGCTGCGCGACGGACGGCAGATCGTGCTGCCCGGCGACGGGCATCGGCTGATGCAGTTCGTCTATGTGAAGGATCTGGTCGCTGCGGCCATGGCTGCGATCGCCAAGGAACCTGCGGTGGGAGAAGCGTTCAATATCGCTAATGACCGGCCTCTGACTCAGGCTGAGCTTTTGCAGGCGCTCGCAGCGGCGTCGGGCAAGAAGTTGAATGTAGTGCGAGTGCCGCGGGAGAGGATTATCGAGGCCGGCGGCAATCCAATGGGGCAGCCGGCCTA
>JBOGMR010000276.1:0-3568 GCA_050746825.1 Bryobacteraceae bacterium
CACCAAGCGGTACACTTCCTCCGGTGATTGCAGCCTACCGAAATCTGGAATACCCATTGCGTTGTCACCAGGATACGTCGAAGGCCAAGTACTTGGGACTTATCACTTTATAACACAGTAGTACTAGCCAGCGTTTGGCCGACCCACTCGCTGGACGACGCACCCGCCACCCAGCGGATTCCGTTCTGGGCAGTGACACCTGGAAAGTGGCCAAATCCGCCGGGCGGCAGTCCATAGGAACCGTTATTGCTATAGGTATCGGCGGCGCTCTGTGCGGAGAACCAATTCAGCGGCATAACTCCCTGAGTCAGGTTGCATGGTGTGGTGCACGGAGTAAGCTCAAAGCTTGGATTCTGAATCAAGTTTGCTTCTAGATTTGTAGTACTCACAGTAAGTAACGCTACCCCTGCAAGCAATCGCTTTTGCATAAAATCATGCTCCCCGCAGGTTACTGAGATCGTTGTTCAACACTGACAATGGACGTGATAATCACTTCCCTGATTGTGAGCAAGAGCAGTTCCGCTGTAAACTGCATGAAGATGTGAAAATGGAGAGATTCAGGTGCGCACCTACATGAATATGTAGGTTTCGTCGCCGCCGTCACTGGAAGCCGTGTGGGGCAGGCGTTTAGCCTGGCTTTAGCTTGCGGCGGGCTTCACGCCGCCAGGTGGCTCAAGGGCAAGCTCCGGCGGTAATTGATTAGCGGCTCGGCGGAGACGCACCGAAGCGCGATTTGGTGCCCTTGCTAATGAGGCGGTGGAATTCATCGGTCACTGTGGCGATCCCTTTCTTGACGGTGGTCCGGGCCATACTTGGTGAATGCCGTGAAAGCTTCGGCTCCAAGGCGGGCCAGGGAAAGTTCTCCCGCCTTGCGGCAATCCCTGGAGGTTCAATGCAGCAAAGAAGCATCGAGCGGACCAAATTCGAGTGTGCTAACCCGATTCTCAATGTGGCGGATCTGGGGCTGAGTATCCGTTACTACGTAGAGGTGCTCGGGTTCACCAACGCCGAGTGGGGCGGCGATGATTTCACCTGCGTAACCCGGGACGGCGCGGGAATCTATCTGTCGCAAGGCGACCAGGGCCAACCAGGAACCTGGGTGGATTGGCGTGGGTGACGTTGCGGCCCTGCACGAAGAGTACAAGGCCACGGGAGCCACGATTCTGCACGCTCCGGAAAACTTTCCCTGGGCGTACGAGATGAAGGTCGGAGATCCGGATGGACATGTTCTTCGCTTTGGATCAGACCCGAAGGAAGAAGCCTAGACGAGACGAGGAGGCGCGATCCTCACTCACTGTGCGGCCGCGGCCAGGGCGGCGGCGAGATCGCGCTCGCGGCGGGCGTCGTCGAGGCGCCCGAGCCGCACGTAGACGGCGGCAAGTCCGGAGTGCGCCTGGGCGAATTTGGGCGCCAGCCGGACGATGCGCTCGAGCGCCAGCCGGGCTTTGTCCACACGACCCTCGGCGAGATCGATCATGGAGATCTGGTAGGGCGCGGCGACTCCGCCGGGGCGCAGCCGCGCGGCCTTCTGGAAATAGGGCAGGGCCTCGGCGGTGAGGCGATCTTCCTTGAGCAGCACCCCGAGCTGGAAGTTGGCGTCGTAGTTGTTGGAGTCGATGGCGAGTTCGGCGCGGTAGGCGCGCATGGCGCCCTCTCGATCGCCCGCTTCGTTCTTCGCCTCGCCCATGAGGGCGTTAGCGATGGGGAGTCGAGGGTTGAGGGCGAGGGCGCGCTCGAACTCGCGGATGGCGTCGGGGAATCGCGCGCCGCGCAGAAGCGCGGATCCAAGAATGATGTGCGCTTCGGGCGAGTCTCCGTTGCGGAGGATGCGGTCGGCGAGCGCTTCTCCCTCGGCGACGCGCCCCTCGCGGATGAGGGCGGTTCCGAGCAGGTAGTTGAGCGCGGCGTCGGCGGGGTTATCTTTCGCCACGGGTTCAAGCACGGCGATGACGGCCTTATAGTCGCCGAGCATGGTGTGGCAGTTGGCGAGCAGCAGCGCGGGCTGGAGGTCGCGCGGATTGGCCTTGTGGAGCGCCCCGAACTCGGTGATCGCCTCCTGGACGCGCTCGGCTTTGAAGTAGGCGAGACCCAGGTTGAGCCGCAGCCCGGGATGGCCGGGGGCGGCGCGCAGCGCCCGGCGATACTCGGTGATGGCCTCGTCATAGCGCCCCAAAGCAGCAAGGACGACGCCAAGATTGGAGCGGGCTTCGAGCGAGTTCGGCGAAGTCTTGAGCACGGTCCGGTATTTTTCGACCGCGGCGGCGAACTGCCCGGACCGGTGCAGCTTGACCGCCTCGATAAAAGCGGGATCGGGTTGAGCGGCCAGCGCCAGAAACAGCCACAGCCACATCGGGGCGGTCATGGTTCCTTCACGGTGAGGACGCGGTCGACGGCGAGGCCGGAGAGGCGCTGCACGCCGCCGGCGGGCCAGCGGATTTCGAGGTCGGCAGCGGTGTCCGCGCCGAGGCCGAAATGGACCGGTCCGGCACTCGAGGACGCATAGCCGGCCGCGCTGGTGGCGTGGTTGTACTGCGTACCGCTTTTAGCGGAAAGCCTGATCACGGCGCCGATGCCGTCGCGATTGCTGCGAGAGCCCTGCAGTTTGACCTCGAGCCAGTGGCTAGGTTCGGGACTGGCGTTCAGCCACAGCTCAGCTCGCGCGCCGAGGGCGGTGACTACAACGTCGATGCGGCCGTCATGATTGACGTCGCCCCAGGCGGAGCCGCGGTGGCGTCGCGCAGGACCTTCGGCCAAACCCGCATCGGCGACGACGCCGAACTTTCCGTTGCGCAGGTTGCGGAACACCGAGTTGGGCTGTTCGATCGCGAGACGTCCGGTGAGGTTGAGTGACTGCACGTGGCCGCGGGTGACGAAGAGGTCCTTCCAGCCGTCGTTGTCGAAGTCGAACAAGCCGGGACTGTATCCAGCCATGGGCCGCGTGGCGGCGGCGAGCCCGCTCGAGTGGGTGATGTCCTCGAAGCCCTTGCCGGTATTGCGGAGGAGGGGAAACGTCTGGTTGTCGAGGGCGACGTAGACGATGTCGGGCCGGCCGTCATTATCTATGTCGCGGAAGTCGACGCCCATGCCGGAGATGAAGTCGCCGTGCTCGGCGAGGGCAGCGCCGGCTTCGAGCGCGACCTCCTCGAAGCGTTTGCCGCCGGAGTTGTGGAACAGGAAGTTGTACAAGGTATCGTTGGCGACGAAGACGTCGGGGTAGCCGTCGCCGTCGTAGTCGGCGACGCCGGCGGCCATGCCTTTGCCGATGTGCTTCGTCAGCCCGTAAGCCCGGCTGACGTCGGTGAAGGCGCCGTCGCCACGATTGAGATAGAGGGAATTGGGCGTGCCTTTGTAGAAACGCGGGTGGCAGTAGTCGTACTTGCCGCCGTAGCGGCACTCGGGTTCGCGGGCCGGGTCCCAGGCCAGGTAGTTGACCACGAAGAGATCGAGGAGACCGTCGCGATTGACGTCCACCCAGACACCGCCCACCGACCAGAGGGCTTCGGCGCCAGGGCGGGCGAGTCCGGCTTTGGCGGTGACGTCGGTGAACGTGCCGTCGCGGTTGTTGTGG
>JBOGMR010000277.1:0-8327 GCA_050746825.1 Bryobacteraceae bacterium
ATGCGGCGCCTGAGCTGCCATTGCAGAGCGTCGAGACAATGGACAGCCAGATCGACCGATCGCTTTGGCGGCAGCGCGCGGCGGCGTCGCTGCTCTCGCTGTTCGGCGTGCTGGCGCTCGGGCTCGCCTGCGCCGGGATTCACGGCGTGCTGGCGCAGCGGGTGGCGCAGCAGACGCGCGAGATCGGGATTCGCATGGCGCTCGGCGCGGACCGCGTGTTGGTGATCCGGCAGGTTATCGGCCAGGCGCTGCGCGTGACCGCTGCCGGTCTGGCGATTGCCGTTCCTCTAGGAATCTGGGGGAAGACCGCGCTAGCGACGCTGCTCTACGGCATCGGGGCGATGGAGCCAGCGGTGGTGGTGGGTGTGCCGCTGGTGTTCGTGGCGGTCGCAGTGGCGGCGAGCTTCGCGCCGGCGAGACGGGCGTCGGGTGTGGACCCGGCGGTGGCGCTGCGGCAGGAGTAGGCAGGCCGAAGACAAGCGGCCCGACGAGTCGGGCCGCGGCAGGCACAAGTGCCTGCGCCACATCCGGAGTCTACTTCTTGCGGCGGGCGACGAGGCGGACGCGGGAGCGGCGCGCGTCGCCGGTGGTGAGTGCTTCGTCGACCAGCTCGGCTTGCTCTTCGAGGTGACGCTTAGCGGAGCCGGTTGCGGGGCTGGCGCTTTCAGCGCGGCCGACGTAGCGCAGTTCGCGGCCGGTCGAGTCGAGCAGCGGCTGGATCTTCTCGCGGACGAAGCGCCACGGTCCCATGTTGCGCGGCTCTTCCTGCACCCATAGAACTTCGGTGGTCACCGGGTAACGCAGCAGCACGTCGTTGAGCTCGGTCTGAGGGAACGGGTAGATTTGCTCGAGGCGGGCGATGGCGATGGCGCCGGCGCTGCGCTCCTGGCGCGCGGCGAGCAGGTCGTAATAGACTTTGCCGGAGCAGAAGATCACGCGCTCGACGCGCTGCGGCTCGATCGGGCCGGAGTCGCCCAGCACTTCGCGGAAGCCGCCGGTGGTGAGGTCGTCAATCATCGAGGTCGCGGCGGGGTGGCGCAGCAGCGACTTCGGCGTGAAAACGATGAGCGGCTTGCGCACGCCGCGCCGGTCCTGCCCGCCGCACATCTGCCGGCGCAGCAGATGGAAATACTGAGCGGGCGTGGTGCAGTTCGAGACCTGCATGTTGTTCTCGGCGCAGAGCGTGAGGAAGCGTTCGATGCGCGCGCTGGAGTGCTCGGGGCCCTGGCCTTCGAAGCCGTGCGGCAGCAGCATCACCAGGCCGCTGGGCTGTCCCCACTTCTGTTCGCAGCAGGAGATGAACTGGTCGACCATGATCTGGGCGCCGTTGACGAAGTCGCCGAACTGCGCTTCCCAGAGCACCATCGTGAGCGGGTCGGCCACGCTGTAGCCGAACTCGAAACCGGCGACGGCGTACTCACTGAGCGAGCTGTCGTACACCTGAAAGCGCGCCTGATTCGAATCGAGGAAGCGCAGCGGAATGACCGTGTGGCCGTCCTCGTAATCGTAGAAGATCAGATGGCGCTGGCTGAAAGTGCCGCGGCCGGAGTCCTGGCCGCTCAGGCGGACGGGCGTGCCTTCAAGCAGCAGCGTGCCGAACGCCAGCGTCTCGGCGAACGCCCAATCGATCGGCCCGCCGGCCTGGAGCGCCTCGCGCCTCTTGTCGGCGAAGCCCTTCAGTTTGGGGTGCAGGTGGAAATCGGCTGGGAAGCGCGTGCTGCCCTCGACAACGCGCGCGATCAACTCGCGATCCACGGCGGTGCGCGTGCAGAACGCGCCGAGCTCTTCGTTGGGGACCGCGCTCAGCTCCTGGAGCTCATAGCGCTCGGCCTTCTGCTGCGCGGCATCGAAGGCTTCGTTGAGCCGGGCGGAAATACGCTTGCGCATCTCGGCCGCTTCCTCGGCGGTGACGACTCCTTCGCGGACCAGGCGCTCGGCATACTGCACGCCCGCCGCCGGGTGCTGCTTGATCTTGCGGTAGAGCAACGGCTGCGTGTAACTCGGATCGTCGCCTTCGTTGTGGCCGTGACGCCGGTAGCAGAACATGTCGATGACGACGTCCTTCTTGAACTGCTGGCGGAAATCGAAGGCGAGCTCGGTGACCCGGATGGCGGCTTCGGGATCGTCGCCATTGACGTGGAAGATGGGCGCCTGCACCATGCGCGCGACGTCGGTCGAATAAGGCGTTGAGCGCGCTTCGTCGGGCAGCGTCGTGAATCCGATCTGATTGTTGATGATCACGTGGACGGTGCCGCCGGTGCGATAGCCCTTGAGCTGCGACAGGTTCAGCGTCTCTGCGACGACGCCCTGGCCGGCGAAGGCTGCGTCGCCGTGAATCAATAGGGGGATCACGCGCTCGCGGTCCTTGTCGCCGAGACGGTCCTGCTTGGGACGCACGATGCCTTCGACGACAGGGTCGACTGCTTCGAGATGGCTCGGGTTCGGCGCCACCGAGACGACGATCTCGCGACCGCCCGCAACGCGCCGGACGCCGCTCGCGCCGAGGTGATACTTGACGTCGCCCGAGCCTTGCGTGCTGGCTGGATCGATGTTGCCTTCGAATTCGGAAAAGATCTGGGTGAGCGGTTTGCCGATGACGTTGGCAAGCACATTGAGGCGGCCGCGGTGCGCCATGCCCATCACGATCTCATGGACACCGCGCGCGGCGGCGCGTTCGATGGCCTCGTCGAGGATCGCGATGGCGGTCTCGGCGCCTTCGAGCGCGAAACGTTTCTGACCGACGAAACGCGCGTGCAGGAAGTGCTCGAACTCTTCGGCCTCGAAGAGATTCTGTAGAATGCGGACGCGAGTTTCGCGATCGAGCGGCCAGTTGTTGGCTTCGGGCTCCATGCGGCGCTGCAGCCAGCGCTTCTCCTCGGGGCGCTGGATGTTCATGTACTCGCAGCCGACTTTGCCGCAGTAGGTCTGGCGGAGCGTTTCGAGGATCTGGCGGAGCGTCGCGACGGGCTGCGGCTCGCCTTCGCCGATCGCTTCGCTGAGCGAGCCGGTGAGGAACTCGCGGTCGAGATCCCAGATGGTGAGGCCGTAGGTGGCGGGATCGAGCTCGGGATGATAGTGCGGCTCACCGCCGAGCGGATCGAGATCGGCGACCAGATGCCCGCGCACGCGGTAGGCGTTGATGAGCTGGATGACGGCGGCTTCCTTGGCGATCTCGGCGTGCCGCGCGGACGCGCCCGGGAGCGACAACTGGCGGTCGGGTTCCCAGCGCACGGGACGGTGCGGCATCTTGAGATTCGCGAAGACCTCTTCGTAGAAATCCGCGTGGCCTTCGATGAGCGCCTGCACCTTGCCGAGGAACATGCCGGACTCCGCGCCCTGGATGATGCGGTGATCGTAGGTGCAGGTGATCGTCATCACCTTGCTGATGCCGAGCGTGGCGCGCAACTCGGGAGAGGCGCCCTGGTATTCGGGCGGGAAGTCGATGGCGCCGACGGCGATGATGGCTCCCTGGCCGGGCATGAGGCGCGGGATCGAGCCCATGGTGCCGACGGTGCCGGGGTTGGTCAGCGAGATCGTGGTGAGCTGGAAGTCTTCCGGGGTCAGCTTGCCTTTACGGGCGCGGGCGACGAGGTCGTCGAAGGCCGTCACGTACCTCTGGAAATCGATGGCTCCGGCGTTCTTGATGTTCGGGACGACGAGGTTGCGGTTGCCGTCTTTGCCTTCGACGTCGACGGCGATGCCGAGGTTGATGTCGGGGCGAATGATGCGGAAGGGCTGGCTGTCCCGCTCGATGTAGGCGTGGTTGAGGCCGGGGAAGGCGCGCAGGGCTTTGACGACGGCCCATCCGATCAGGTGGGTGTACGAGACTTTGCTCTTGGCGAGCAGGGTGCGGTGCTGGTTGATGATGCGGCGGTTTTCGTCGATGACTTTGACGGGGATGGTGCGCTGCGAGGTGGCGAGGGGCAGCGCGAGCGAGGCCTCCATGTTCCCGGCGATGCGGGCGGCGATGCCGCGGAGGGGGACGAGTTGTCCGGCGGGCGCGGCGTCGGGGGCGGGCGCTGCGGCGGCTGGTACAACGCCGCCGTCGTGCTCGAACTCCTGCTTCCAGCTCTCGTCGACGGTTTTCTGGTCGTGGAGGTATTGCTGGTAGAGCTCTTCCTCGAACCAACTGTTGACATCGACTTTGGGGGAGGGCTTATCGGGCATGGGGGGTTACCTTTCATGATACAGAAGCCGAAGCCAGACGGGCAGACGCACGAGGCCTTAGCGAGTGTCCGATCTTGGGATTGGGTTTGTTTCGCATTTTTCTTTTAGCGCGCAAAGTGCTTTCACTCAGCAATTTGGAGGCGTCCTTGCGCCGTCAGGATAGCATGGACTATGGCAAATTCGAGCTACCCTGACGAAGAAGGCTTGCAACCTCTTGAAAACGAGGCGAATTTAGGCGCGGATCTATGGAACCGGATTGCGTGTGGTAGATTCTCGGGGACAGGTACACACTACGAGCTAATACATGAAGTCACCCAGGATTCCCCGCACGTGATAGAACGTCGTCTTGCCTCGAGTGATTGGCGTATTGGGGCAGAACGCGGTTGGTGTGCATCCGGTCGTGATAATGTTCAGATCCCTGGCCTTCTGAATGTATTTGAACCAAGAGTCCACGGGCGGAGGGGAGTACGGCGTGGCATCGTCCGGGAAATATGGTGTCGGAGTATAGGTGAAATTGCCTGATGGAGGGTAAGGACCCGGCTGTCCGGGAACCGTTGACGTCGTCCTCAATTCCCAAGCTCTCACTGTAAAGACAGCGATTTGCCCGTTCGTAACGGAATCGTCGGGGCAGTACAAGTCGTACGAGCAGCCCAGCGTAATGCCAAGTTCCTTGATCTTCTGAATGTAGGGAAAGAAGATGTGGGAAGTTGGCACGTCGGTAAAGTAGGGCGTCGTTGGATACGGAAATCCTGTTGGGTTTGTGGCCGGATCGTAGGGGTAGTTATTCGCCCCAAGGGACGAAAAGAGACTACGGATGACGAAGACGGCGGTTTGTCCGCGGGTGACCAAATCGCTTGGGCAGAAAATGGCAACTCCGCAGCCTTGGGTGATGCGCCGGTCGAGAACAATGTGAGCAGGACCGAAGGCTTCGTCGCTCGGAGTCATATCACCGAAGATGTGGTCGGAGTTCTTCAGAGTAACGATCGTCTTGCCGCCCGCGTGAATGTATTCGGTCGCAGGAAGGGTCGGGGCCAGGCTTTGGGCGGCGAGGGGCGAGAAGGCGACGATCAACGCCGCCAGAACCATCGCGCGGCGCGCCAAATGTTGATTGCTTCTATGCATGATTCTCCTTTCGCTTTCCGGTCTGCACCCTCAGTGCATACATTGTCCCCAGAGCTCCCTTGAGTCCCGTCACGCTTGCCAGCCGTCCGGCGCGACAGCGCCGTCTTTTTCTCGCTCTTTCGGATTCTGCGTAGGGCGCTCGGAGGTCATGATGCCTTCGCGAACCATCTCATTTCGGGACCTTGTCGAACGATCCATTGCTGCGAAGCGGATTGGTCCCGGAGGGCTCCGATGACGAGCGGCCACTGGTTCCACGGAAACGTCTCGACGCTTAGGGCGTTATCCTCTAGCTCGACTCCTTCTTCGAAACCAAGACAGGCCATGCTCAACCTTGCAACGCCAAGGATCAGGTTCCAAAGTGGTTGGTAGTCGTCACCGAGGTACTCGAGCGTACCCAGGTAAATCGAGCGCTGTTGGCCGGCGAAGAATGGGCAAGTCACCAGCGCATATCGGATCGGTCCGTCATTCGGGTGCAGCGAAAAGGAAGCCAGTACTCCTTCCTTCAGTTTCAACGTCGCTGAGGAGAGAGAGTCTTCAGTTGGCTCGTAAGTGCCGCTGTCGTTCGGCATGCACTTCACCGAGTATTGAGTGCTGCCCAAGGCGCGCTGGATTGCCGCAACAGTCGGCTCGATTTCCGTTGCACCGAATTCATAAACGAGTTGCATCGTCCGTCCTATTCCCGCCAAGCTCAGTGTACCGCTGGATGACGCTACCGCCTACGGCCGTTGCCCCCTGCACATAGCTGAGGATCTTGCCTTGTCCAAAAACGGTCAGGAAGTTTTCACCGACGCAATAGATTGTGACTCCGGACTGGATGTAATAGCCCTGTGCATGAGTCCCCGTGGCCACTGCGGCGTCTCGAAGTCCGGTTAACTTTTGCAGCGCGAGTTGCGGATTCTGATATCCTACGCCTAATCGGGAAATGATCTGAGACATCTTGTCGCCGGCTGCAGGCAGCAATGGGGATAGCGCCGCAACGCGTGCTGCTCCGATGTTCAGCGAGATCAGCCCTCCCCCTCCAATGGCGCCGACGCCAACGCCGATTGCTCCACCAGTTAAGACGACTCCCGCCGCAATCCCGATAGCGTTCACGGGCCTCTCAGCTCGTTGCGCGCCGGTGGCCACGGCTAATAGCCATGGAGATGGCGACTCGAAGTCGTGAACATTAACTTGTTGTGACGTGTCTAACTGTGCGTCTGCTCCGCGGGCCGCACCCGGCTGACCATCATCGCCTTTGGACCCATTGTCCAACGTCACACACTTGCGCCCATCAAGATCGACAAAGCGTAAAGGATTGTTCCTGCCGTAGGCGTAGAGACTCCAACTCTGCGGGAAGCTGAAATTCTGATCGGCAAACGGTTCGTCCGGATTCGGAAACCTCCCCTGCGCTCCGGCGAAGTACCTGGCCCCGAAATAATCGTGTCCGGTTTCTGCGTCGCGCACTTTGCCCGTGAACTGAGTCGAAACAGATATCACGTTCGATTTGAGCGTCGTAGCCGGCCGCGACCGGGCGGTCAAACAAGACGCAGTGCCTTTGACAGCCTGCTGGCACAGCAGGTCATACCCCCAAGTACTCAGAGAGCCAACGTCATACCCAGAGTCGTGGGGCGACATACGATTGGGGAAAATATTCGCAAATAGATCTGAAGGAATCAGTATCAGCAGAGCAATGACAAAGAGGAGACCTTGGACGATGGCGACCCGCTGCTCCGTCTCCCTCCAATCAGCTTGTCGCTGGCAGCTCATGCCTCAACTCGCTCGCCACGGTTCAAGCCCGGGCAGCAATTTATCCTTCTCGACAAGCCGATCGCCACTTTCATCGAAAAGGGCCGACAACCTAAGCAACTCGTCCGAGAGCCAGTGATCCAGGCTTGACCAGGATTGGCGCTCCTTCGAGAAATCCTTGCCAACAAAGCATGTGACCGATTGCGATTTCCGACATATGCAGACGACGGATCGGTCGTAGGAGTATGAGCCGACACAGACGAGGTCGCGTTCTTTCATCTGCGTAGAGAACTCCCGATTCACCTCTCGAATGCTGAAGGGCAGAAGCTTGAGCGGATCAGATCGGACGATCTGATAGTTGACTGGGAGGCATCCATACACCGACAGCGCCCCAACAAAGAACCGCGCGCCATTCCAACACTGGTAGAACTCGGAAAGCGAACTCGAAAACTGGAGCTCCCGAGCCAGTTCAGTGCGAACCTGCGCTGCCGCCGGTTTGTAAACGATATTGAGGTATGCATCCGGCCCAACCGACGGCACCTTGGTTCGGAAGAGTGCCGCATCCGTCTCGCGATTTGAAAGATTCTTAAACTTGCCAAGGAGAGTCAACAGATCGAAAGCCATAACTCGCTCGGCTAATTGCCGCCGCCTTCCCGCTTCCTCCGCTCCTCTTCCTCGTGTTTCCTGGCTTCGCGGTCGGCGAGGTCAGCAGCCGCGAACGCTTCCAGCAGGGCAGCATTTTCGACGAGATAGTTGACCGGGTTTATGTTGGACAACCAGGAGTCAGGATTCGAGATAATCGGTGATTGGCTGGAGTACTCGTTCATTTTCTGATCGAATGTCGTGAAGAACGCAACAAGCCCGGCTCCACCTAGTTGGGCTATGCGATCCATGAGCGGTCCTGAGGTTTGATTCTGGAAGCTGCCGCCGTGCGCTTCCAAGTTACCCGCGCGGCCTTCTACAAACGAAATATTGCTCGGGTCTCGGGCCATTGCCAGGTTGTTGCCTTTGACGCTGTTGATGTGGTGTCCTTCAAAGCCTGCAACCTTGCCCCTTGAGACGAGCTGCTGCATCTGGGCTTCCGTCCATTCACGGGTGCCCTGGCCGGTGCGCATGACAAGTTCTCGTTCCTGCTTCCACGCCAGCCGGACGGCTTGTTGCCGAGCCGCATCAAACAGTCTCCGCTCTAGTACTACTGTGTTATAAAGTGATAAGTCCCAAGTACTTGGCCTTCGACGTATCCTGGTGACGACGCAATGAGTGTTCCAGATTTCGGTAGGCTGCAATCACCGGAGGAAGTGTACCGCTTGGTG
>JBOGMR010000278.1:0-11839 GCA_050746825.1 Bryobacteraceae bacterium
GGGCGCTGCTGAACATGGTCGAGTTCCTGTACAACTTCTGAGAAGGAAGCCGCGATGAATCGTCCCAAGACCGTCGGTGATTTGATCCCAACCCGCCGCGAACTGCTTAAGTACGGCGGGCTCGGCCTGTTCGGCGCATCACTCGAAGGCGTTTGGCCGCTCAAGATGCGCGCCGCGGAGATCGGCGCCAAGACCAAACCGCGCGGCAACGCGCGGAACGTCGTCTTCTTCGAAATCTCCGGCGCGATCAGCCACCTCGACACGTTCGACTTCAAGGACAACACGGCAACGCCGAAGGACTTCCAGGTCCGAAAGATCTCCACCGGAATCTACTTCCCGGTGAACATGTTCCCTCGCTTTGAAAAGGTGATGGACCGCATCGCCATGGTGCGCTCGTTGGTGAGCAACGAAGAAGTCCACCTGCGCGGTCAATACTACGTGCAGGCGGGACGCCCGTTGAACGTCGCGTTCGCGCGCGAAATTCCGTCGGTTGGCTCCGTCATCGCCTCTGAGCTCGAGTCGCGGCGCCGCGAGGCCGACACTTTTCCAAGCTACATCTCCTTCAACCTCGAGACGAACCAGGTCGGCGCACTGTCCACCGGCTACCTGGCGCCCCGCTTCTCGGTGTTCGATCTCAACGCCCAGCAGGCGCTCTCGGGCATGTCTCTCGACCAAAAGGCCATTGAACTCATCGAGGAGCGCTGGCGCGTGCTCCAGGGTCTGCGCCAGATTCGCGGTAGCATGAGCAGCTATGGCCGCGACGTCGAGGCCTTCGAGGATTTCAGCGGCACGGCCAAGCGCCTCCTGACCGACTCGCGCTGGCCGGCCGCGTTCAAGATCACCGACGAGGATCGCAAGCGCTACGGCAACACAGGCGCCGGTATCGCCAGCGCGCTGGCCCGCAACGTCCTCGCGCAAGACGCCGGCACGCGCTACATCCATATCTGCCAGCACGGATGGGATCACCACCGGCGCATCTGGGACAAGTCGGTTCCGGACAACCACTACAAGCTGATCGCTGACTTCGATCCCGCCGCCGCGAGTCTCATCGAAGACCTTGCTGTCACGCCGTCGAAAGCCACGCCCGGCAAGACCCTTCTCGACGAAACGCTCGTGGTGCTGATGAGCGAATTCGGCCGCACACCCGGCGCCCTCAACCACATGGCCGGCCGCGATCATCACAAATACGTGTTCCCCGCGCTATTTGCCGGCGCCGGCGTGAAGGGCGGCCTGGTCAGCGGCGCATCGGACACCGATGGCGCCAGGTGCGTCGACACCGGCTGGAACCACAAGGAACAGCCGCGCATCGAGAACGTGATCGCCACCGTGTACTCGGCTCTCGGCATCGACTGGGCGAAGGCGGTCCACAACCTGCCTTCCGGACGCACGTACGTGTACGTGGATCCGCTCGGAGCCAACGGCTTCATTCCCACGGATGAACTCTCGCAAATCTACGGTTAGCGCCGTGGCGCAGGCGCTCATGCCTGCCGCGCCGGGACTCGTCTCGGGGCTTGTCTTCATAGTCACGGCCTTCGCCGCAGAACCCGGCATGGTCTTCATCCCCGGCGGCGAATTCTCACGAGGCCGCACCTACGACTGGCCCGACACGCGCCTCCCCTGGTACCCGAATCCTCTCAAAGACGACACGCCCGTCCGCAAAATCTCGATCGATCCGTTCTACATGGATGAAGCCGAAGTCACCAACGAACGCTACGCCGTCTTCGTCACCGCCACTCGCCACAAGCCGCCCTACAACTGGCGCGGCGGCCAGATTCCCAAGGGCCTCGAGAAGAATCCCGTCGTCAACGTGAGCTGGGACGACGCCGCCGCTTTCTGCGTTTGGGACAGCAAGCGGCTCCCCACCGAAGCCGAATGGGAGCGCGCCTGCCGCGGCATCGCCGAAGGCCGCATGTACCCCTGGGGCGACACCAATCCCAACGTCAAGCAGGCTGTCTTCGGTCTCGAGACCGGCGCCGCGCCCGTCTGCACCAAAGAGCGAAACTACTTCGGCCTGTGCGACATCATCGGCAACGTTTGGGAGTGGACTTCGGATTGGTACGGCCGCGATTATTACAAGGAGGCGCCCGGCCGAAACCCGCCCGGCCCACCCAAAGGCATTTACCGCGTCCTTCGCGGCGGCTCCTGGTTCGACACACCGCAGCTCTTCCTCACGTGCTCATACCGCAGTTGGGCGCGGCAGCCCGAGCGGAGTCCGACGATCGGGTTCCGCTGCGTGAAGCCGTTCCCAACGAGCGCGCGGAGGACTGTCTCCAGCATTCGCAAGCCACCATCTCCTTAGGCGCCACCTTGTTCCTTGCCGTCGCCGCGGCACCCGCCTAGCGCTACTCGACGAGTTGCGCCCCGCGCGCGGTGCAACGAGTCTCGGCCGGACCGAAGAAGCGTGGTTTAACTGAGGGCCATTTTTCCATACCAGGGGTTGGGATCCGCGCCCTTTCGTCAAACCTTTTTTGGTTTAAGAATCAATATGCTATTTTACTAACCATGGGTAGGCAAAACTTTGGAAAGCTAAACTGGCTGCAACGTAACCTTGTTAAACACGACGCCGTTACTGTTTGCGTATGCCAATGACCACTCCCTAACGGTCGTGGCTCAGAAGCCGATACCGAGCCGCGACCATGAGGGAGCGGATACGCAATTATTTATGACGCTCTGTTTAGTTCGAAGCGGGCGTCGCCAATATTCCGGTAAACCAACTTCCGGTGAGGGGCATCGTTGCTGACCACTAGATCCGGAAGACCATCGCCATCGAGATCCCCCAACGCGGCCGTGTAGGTTCGGTCAGTAGTTTTTCCGAGATTCCGGGCCATGAATTTGCCTTTACCGTCGTTCAACAGAATGCGATTATGGGGCGTCCAGTGGCGCCCTTTGGAGATCTCAATGGGAACGGCTATCGGATATCGTTTTGGCGAAAGCGCACAAGCACAGCAACGATGTGTATCGCCATCTCACCGTTTCACTTCATTCCCCGCGATCCACACCGAGCGTACGCCCCGTGTTTTTCGAATGTCGGCCAGCGGATTTTCATCGAGCACGATGAAATCTGCCCACTTGCCAGGCTCGAGCGTCCCCACGCGGTCCGCGCGGTCCATGCATTTCGCCGCATCGCCGGTTGCGGCGCGAAGAATCTGAGACGGCGTCAAACCTGCGTCCGCCATCATCTCCAGCTCTACATGTTCGAAGTAGCCCTGGAAGCGGCCGGGCCCCGCGCCGGTGTCGGTGCCCATCGCGATTCGCACGCCTGCGTCCGCGACCTTCTTGAGATTCCGCTTCGCTACCGCCAACTGCGCCTTGTACGTCTGCGCGCTCTTATTGTTCCGCATCGCCGCTTGCCGCTCGGGCTCCTGCAACTGCCGGATTACCTCGGGGTCGGCTTCACGCCGAAAGAACGGGTCCTTGAAAAACGCCGGCGTCGATTCGTACGCGTACGTCGAAAGCTCGCGCGTAAACGTCGGGCAGTAGCAGATGTCGCGCTGCTTCATCAGCGAGATGAACTCGTCGTCGACGTCACGGTCTCGCACGCTGTGGGCAATGAAATCGGCGCCCGATTTGAGCAGACTCTTCGCGTCGTCGAGATAGTAGATATGCACCGCGACGCGGAGGCCGAGCTTGTGCGCCTCATCGATTACGGCGCGATAGACATCCGGCGTCATCTTCTGCCCGCTCCCGAGATTGTCGTCGACGCGAATCTTGATCACGTCCGGCTTCATGGCCGCAACTTTCGCGACCATCTGGCGCGCCAGATCCGGCGTCTTTCCCGTGATCACCGGACCGGCGAAGTAGAGCCGCGCACGCGCCAGCGACGGAGTGTCCTGACTGTCGCGCAGCTTGACGGCGACCGGACCATCCCCGCCCAGGCTCCACAGCGTCGTAACGCCGTACCGGGCGTACACGCCAAGCTGGCGCGCCACGTTTTCTTCCGTATAGAATTCGGCGCCCGAACGCGTCCCCTGCTGATCCGAGACGTGCGCGTGCGCATTCACGAGGCCGGGGATGATCGTCTTGCCGGCGAGATCAACGACCTGAACTCCCGTGCCCGCTTTTGCCGGCGTCGAGACTGCCTCCACCCTGCCGTCGCGCACAAGCAACGAAGCCTTTTCCACCGCGGGTTTGCCGGTGCCATCGATGAGCCGCGCGCCGGTAAAGATCTTCGCCCGCGTCTGACTGCCGGACTGTGCGGACGCACTCGTCAGACCAGCCACCAATACGCCGACTCCGGCAACAACCCAGGTGCAACGCTCGATCCTCATAATCGACTCCTCCGGCATCGTATCATCACTGAAAGGAATGTGCGTCCGCCGGCATTAGCCTGACATGAACGCCATGCGCGCCTCGGCCGGTCTTTTCGCCTTGGCGCTGATTTTCCCGGACGCAACGGCGCGATCGCGCCCCGGCGGTGTTGCAACGCTGATGGCCGAGTCCAGCGCGGTCGCCGCCGTCGAAATCCTCTCGACCGACTATACGGCCACGGCCGCAGACGGCCCGATGTACGCCAACGCACGCGTGCTGCGAGTGGTCAAAGGCCCACTCGACTCGCGAGCAACCTTCCGATTCGCCGCAGTCGCATGGACAGGTCCGAACTACCGCGCCGGCGAAACGCGGGTTGTTTTTCTTGGAAAGGCGCCGCCTGTGTTTTCAAAGGCGCCCTGGGTCAGTATCGAACCCGGACGCGTGGATTTGTTCGTTCATGCCGACGGCCTCGCCGGCCTCACGGAATCGGCCCTGGCCGGCTACCTGCGCGCGGCCGAGAAGGCAACTCCACCCACGCTCGATTGCAGCCTCATCGAGCGCGCTGCTCTATCGATCCGGCTTGTCAACACTACACAGCATCCGCTGTGGATTCATCCGGCGAGAGTCGAGGCGCAGATCCACGCCGGCAACATTCAGTACGCGCTTCCGGTCGCTTGGAAAGTCACCCGGCCGGATGCGTGGCTCGCGATCGACCCCGGCGCCGATCTTGCGGGAACGTCCGTCGCGCCCATCGAGCAAACCAGAGGAGCGCGCCGCATCGACATCGGCATCCGCAACCAGAGCCTGCTTTTTCCCCACCCCGGATGGATGGGATTTCGATCGGCTGCCATTTGGCTGCGGCCCGGTCAAGGGCTTGTGCCGGCCCATCGTTCGCGATAAGCTGTCCATCAGGAGATGGGTATGCGACTCCTGGTCGTGGCAATGTGCGGTGCGCTCCTGGCGGTGAGCGCCCTCGGGCAGTATCGTGGCGGCGGGCGCGGCGCCGGCGGGCGCGGTGTTTCCAGCGGACACGCACGCGCCGGCGGTTCCGGGTTTCGAGGACCGGCCTACCGCGCTCCCTCTTACGGTGGGGGCTTTTATCGGAGTCCGTCTTACGGCGGCCGCGGCGTATTCAGCTACGGCCATTTCGGTCATTCCCGCAGCTATTATCCGCGCTATCGCTCATTCGGAGCCAATTATCCGGTCTTTGTTGGCGGATTCAGCTACGGATATTACGACTCTTATCCATATTATTCACAACCCTATTACTCGTACCCTTATTACGCACCGGGCGTGACGGTGATCGCGCCGCCGCCGCCTCCCCCGCAGGTTTATTACGCATACAGCCGTCCGGCGCCGCCGCCCCTGGTACGCGAGTATCGCGAGCCGTCGTCAAGCCGCGAGGAGGCTGTCTACCTGATCGCCTTCCGCGATGAGACCATTCAGGCTGCCGTTGCGTATTGGACCGAGGGTGACACACTCCACTACGTCACTCGTCTACGCGAGCAAAAGCGCGTGGCACTCGCCACGGTAGACATTGTGCTCAGCGAGCGGCTGAATCGCGAGCGCGGGGTTTCGTTCCGCCTGTCGCGCCCGTAACCTTTTCCCGGATTCGCAGTATCATCTCTATGCACGCCTTCCTGCAAGACGTCCGCTACACTTTTCGCATCCTGCGCCGGAGCCCGGGTTTCACGGTCACGGCCGTGCTTGCACTGGCGCTTGGAATCGGCGCCACATCGGCGATCTTCAGCATCGTCAACGCCGTCGTGCTGAGGCCGCTCCCGTACGACAATCCACAGCAACTCGTGCAGCTTTGGATGCGCTTCACGGGCATCGGTATCCCGAACGATCAGAACTGGGTCTCGGCGCCGGAATTCACCGACCTCCAGCAGAACCAGAGCCTCTCGCACGTAGCCGCGATTTCGAGCGGAAGCTTCAACCTCACGGTTGGCGGCACGCCCGAGCGGCTCCAGTCGGCTGTCGTGTCGGTCAGTTTTTTCCCGATGCTGGGAGTGAAGGCGCAGGTGGGCCGCGTCTTTCAGCCCGAGGAGGGACAGGAGGGCAGGCAGCGCGTCGTCATGCTGAGCGACTCGCTGTGGCGGCGGCGCTTCGGCTCCGATCCCGGAATACCTGGCCGCAAGCTGGTGTTGAACGATCAAAGCTATGAGGTCGCCGGCATACTGCCGCGCGGTTTCCAATTCCCGCGCGAGACCGACGTGTGGGCGCCGCTCGTGTTTTCCGCCGACGCGCTGAACGCGAACAGTCGCGGCAATCACGGCCTGCAGGTGATCGCACGGATCAAGCCGGGCCTGACGTTCGAGCAGGCGGCCACGGATATGGCCGCCGTCTCCCGGCGCATCATCGAGCAGAACCCCAACTATCCTTACGCGAGATACAACTTCGGCGTCATCATGATTCCGCTGCTCGAGCAGGAAATCGGGCAGATCAAGACGGCGCTTTGGGTGCTGCTGGGCGCAGTGGGTCTGGTTCTGCTGATCGCGTGCGCGAACGTCGCGAATCTGCTGCTGGTGCGCGCGTCGGCGCGCGAGCGGGAGATCGCCGTTCGCCAGGCGCTTGGCGTCGGGCGATGGCGGCTCATCCGTCAACTGCTCACGGAAAGCGCAATCCTCGGACTCACCGGCGGAGCCGCTGGACTGGTACTCGCCTATTGGGCGCTGCGCGTCCTGGTGGCGTTGAGCGCAACCAGTTTTCCGAGAGTAGCAGAAGCGAGAATGGATCTCGCGGTGCTCGGCTTCACGCTGCTGGTGTCGTTACTCACCGGCCTCCTGTTCGGCCTCGCGCCCGCGCTTCACGGGATGCGGCACGGCTCGCACGAATCGCTCAAGGAGGGCGGACGCAGCGGAACGGCGGGCGCCGGTTCGCAACGCGTGCGCGGCGCCTTGGTGGTTGCGGAAGTCGCGTTGTCGCTCACACTACTGGCCGGCTCGGGGCTGCTGATCCGCAGCTTCCTCCGGCTGCAGGAAGTGGACACAGGCTTTCGTTCGGACGGCGTGCTCACGATGCGCGTGTCCCTGCCGGGACGCAGATATGCGAAGCCGGACCAGACGCGAGCCTTCTATCGCGATCTTCTCGATCGTGTTCGCAAGCTGCCAGGTGTGAATGCGGCCGGCGCGAGCACGGGCCTGCCGCTGGGCGGCACGGGATGGTCGGGTACGACGACGGTCGACACGCAGGCTGTACCGCTCGACGTCACTACGCCCGAAGCCGACCAGCGTCCGGTGACGGCCGGCTATTTCGAAGCGATGGGCATCCCGCTGGTGCGCGGCCGTTATTTCGATCATCGCGATACCGAGAACTCGCAGCCGGTCGCGATCATCGATGAAACGATGGCGAAGACCTACTGGCCGAACGAAGACCCGTCCGGCAAGCGCATCAAACAGGGCGGGCGGCAGTCGACCGCTCCGTGGCGCACGATCGTCGGCGTGGTGCGGCACGTGCGATACCGCACCCTCGAATCGCCGTCCCGCGTAGAATTCTACTGGCCCTACGATCAGACGAATTTCGCGCTGACTTCGATGAGCCTGGCGATTCATACTTCCGGCGTTCCCGAGGCGCTCGCAACAGCGGTACAACGCGAAGTGCAGGCGCTCGATCCCGGCCAGCCCGTCTTCCGTGTGCGAACCATGCACGAGCTGACGTCCGAATCGATGGCGCGCCGGCGGCTTTCGATGTTTCTGCTGGCGGTGTTCGCCGGGATCGCGCTGTTGCTCGCCGCAGTCGGTATCTACGGCGTGATGTCGTACACCGCGGCCCAGCGCGCCCACGAAGTGGGAATCCGCATGGCGCTCGGCGCGCGGAGCTTCGACGTGGTCCGCCTGATGCTCGGCCGGAGCCTGTGGCTCACGGCGATGGGCGTCGTGACGGGCCTTGCCGGTTCGATGCTGCTGACGCGCTTCCTGTCGACGCTCCTCTTTGATGTGAAGGCGACCGACCCCGCAACGTTTGTGCTGGTGTCGGTAACCCTGACCGCCGTCGCGCTGCTGGCGAGCTTCATTCCGGCGCATCGCGCGACGCGGGTCGATCCGGTGAACGCGCTGCGGCAGGAGTGAAGCGCCTTATCCTGGAAACGCTTTCCCTACCCGAAATTCGCTGTTCGGGGAGGCCAACGGCCGCACGGCCTCCTGATCGCTGTACGCCGTTATCAACTGGCATGTGCCGCTGTGGGGATCGCGGTGAACATTCAGCCGTCGCGCCGCTACATCGACGACCCAATACTCAGTAATCCCGGCACGGGCGTAAAGTTCCGCCTTGGCCGTCAGATCGAAGCCCAAGGTTGAATCGGATATTTCGACCACCAGGCGAAGGTCAGCCGGCTGCGGATTCGCGTTTCGGTATTCCCAATGTGGCTTTGCGAGAACAATCAGGCCGGGTTCGGGCTCGTTCGCCGGGTTGTCTTCCGGCGCCACATCAATGGGAGCCTCGGGGTTCACGCGCTCCCCAAAGATTTCCACCAGCAACGCCTGAACGAAAGTCAGGGTAGTCACGTACGGCCGCTTCTTGCCCATCTTGCTGATCAGTTCTCCGTCGACGAGCCCAAGATGCTGCTGATCCCACAAACCCGAGGCCTCAAGAGTTACGCATTCCGATCGCGTCCACCGTTTTCGCGGGGGTTCCGTGGGAACGGGACGATAGGGCCGGCCGGTGACGACGGTTGGCACAAAACCTCCGTTTCGATTCTAAACACGATGCCGTTACTGTTTGCGTATGCCAATGACCACTCCCTAACGGTCGTGGCTCAGAAACCGATACCGAGCCGGTAGAGCTTCGTAGACCAGTGGATGCCGGTGGCACGGGGCAACGCAGGCGATCGCATTCAGCTTTGAACCGGCCGCGCGCGTGCACGGGTGAAGCGACACAGCGCCGTGGCTCCCAACATTCCGTAAACCGCCGCATACACGCACCATCGCATCGGATCGAGGCCCTGCCATTCGCCGATCGTCACCCAACGGATGACGGCGACATGCGCGAGCGGCGCGAGCGCAGTCCACAGCAGCAGCGCGGGAACCGCCTCCACAACCAGCATGGGGAGCAGCCACGTCAGGTACCAAGGGTGGCAGTTCGCGGAGACCATCAGCGTCAGGGTGATGACCGCGAGCGCAGCACGTTCGAGCGGCCAGCGCCGCAACGTGACAAAGAGAATTCCGCCGGCGATGAAGCTGAACGCGATCCGTTTCGCCACGTACAGGTCGCCTCCCGCCAAATAGAGAATCAGCGCGAAGCCGCTGTCGTTGTTGCGCCAGCCGCCCACGAAGCCGGAGAGGAATCGAAGATTCTCCACGACCCGCGCAGCGTCGACTCCGGCAAAGGGCAGCGCAAGCGCCCCGAGCACCAGCGGCGGAATCAAGACCAGACGCCAGCGCGCCGGCCATCCGATGAAGGGCGCCATGAGGAAAACGGGCCAGAGCTTGACGGCCGTCGCGAGCGACAGAGCGCCGAAACCCCACGACCACCGCGTCCGCGCGGCGGCTACAAGCGCCAACACCACAAAGCAGAGGGCGATCGAATCGTTGTGCCCGGTTGCCCAGAACTCGAACACAGACAGCGGCGACCATGCGTAAATCAGCACCCGCTCCGCCGGAAGTCCGCGGGCGCGCAGCAGAAGCACCAACCCGCCGATCACGCCGAGATCGAACAAGGCTGCCGGCAGCTTGAACCAGAAGCTCTGCCGGAACGGATCGGGCTCGACAGCGGCGGCGGCGCGGTATAGCCAACGGTTGCCGAGCTCGGCCAGCGGGCCATAGACCGAGCGGAAGTCGCGGCCGGGCACGTACGGGAACGTCGCGTCGCGAAGATGCGCCCACTCGGGATCGTTCGGCCTGGCCTCATAGGGATTCCCGCCGGCGTTTTGCAAACTGGCTTCCCAGCGGTAGCGGAACACATCGTCGGAAAGCGCCGGAGCGAGCGGCCAAACCGTGAGGCGGAACACGAGCGCGGCCCCGAGGACGAACCAGACCCTGGCTCGCGAGGCTGAACGTAACTTGCATACGAGATAACTGGAAACGAGGTAAAATAGTCCGGACGAGATCAGAAGCCCGATGGTCTCGGGTACGTGAGTCCTTACATCGCCGTATAGCCGGATCCGGAGAAAAAAGGCTTCAAGAGTAACGGCAAGGGCGATCCATTGCATTCGACGGCTCGGGCGGCGCGAAACTGTTTCCTATGTTAGCAACCCCGGTTGCGCTGGCGTTGATCGCCAACACGACGCTGAGCCGTCTCTCGCGTCAACTGTTCGACGATTCGTTCGCCGGCATTCACCAGTTGAGCTGGTTCGACTGGGCGTTGCTGATTCCCTACTTCGGAATCATGATCCTCCTTTCGGTGTTCGGGCTGCACCGTTACGATCTGATACGCACTTATTTCCGCAATCGCAAGAAAACGTCCCATCAGCCGCCCACCCGGTTCGAAGCGCTGCCGCGGGTCACGATCCAGCTTCCGATTTACAACGAACGGTACGTCGTGGAGCGGTTGATCGACGAAACCACCCGCATGGAGTATCCCAAGGAACTCCTCCAGATCCAGGTGCTCGACGATTCGACCGACGACACGCATCCGTTCGCCGAGGCCCTGGTCGAGCGGTATCGCGCTCTCGGGTTCCCGATCGAGTATCATCATCGCACCAACCGGGAAGGGTTCAAGGCGGGCGCTCTCCAGGAAGGGTTGAAAACCGCCAGCGGCGAGTTCATCGCGATCTTCGACGCGGACTTCATCCCGCCGCCGGACTTCCTCCAGCGCACGATCCACTTTTTCGCCGAGCCGGGCGTAGGCCTGGTACAGACGCGCTGGTCGTACCTGAACCGCAACTACAACTTCCTGACGGAAGTGGAGGCGATGCTGCTCGACGGCCACTTCGTGCTCGAGCACGGGGCGCGATCTACTTCCGGGTACTTCTTCAATTTCAACGGGACAGCCGGGATTATGCGGCGGTGCATGGTCGATGATGCAGGCGGCTGGCAGCACGACACGCTCACCGAGGATTCGGATCTCAGCTACCGCGCGCAGCTCAAAGGTTGGCGCTTCATTTATCTTCCCGGCCTCGATTGCCCGTCGGAGCTGCCGGTGGACATGTACGGCTTTCAGGTGCAGCAGTCGCGCTGGGCCAAAGGGCTGACGCAGGTGGCGATCAAGCTGCTGCCGGCTATCCTCCGGGCCAAGGTCTCCAGACGCCAGAAGTTCGAAGCGTTCATGCATCTGACGCCCAACATTTCCTATCCATTGATCATTCTGATGTCCGCGCTGATGCTGCCCGTGATGATCGTGCGGTTTTACATGGGCGCGTTCCAGATGGTGGTTCTGGACCTGCCCCTGCTGCTCATGTCGTATTGTTCGATTTCGGCTTTTTATGTGGTCGCGTACCGCGAACTGCATCCTAAGACCTGGATGCGAGGCGTGAGGCTTCTGCCGATGCTGCTGGCTGTGGGTGTGGCGCTCACGATTATCAACACACGCGCCGTGATGGAAGCTCTGTGTGGGGTGCAGACAGCTTTTATCCGTACAGCGAAGTTCGCGATCGAAGGGCGCCCCGTGCAACTGCATCTGAAGAAATACCGGAGCAAGAGCGGCTGGTTGCCAT
>JBOGMR010000279.1:0-2435 GCA_050746825.1 Bryobacteraceae bacterium
ACAGCGCCAGCGCCGCCGCCCCATCGTCGGCGGCATTTCCATCAGTCCGCTCAACGCCGATTTCGTCGGCACGCTCGGGTGCTTCGTGCGCCGCGTGACCGCGGGAGGCACGCAGCAGATCTTCGCCCTCAGCAACAATCACGTACTTGCCGATGTCGACAGGCTGCCGATCGGAACCCGAATCGTACAACCGGGACCCGAAACCGGCCCCACGCAGACCGCCGACTTGTTCGCACGGCTCCACACCGTCATCCCGATCCGGTTTCCCGCCGGCGGACAACCTGTCGCGAATCGCTTTGACGCGGCTATCGCCACGGTCACCGACCAAAACCTGATCCGGCGCGGAAATATGTTCGGGATTAACAACTACGATCCGGCTCGCATCGCGGCGCCGCGGCCCGGCATGCGCGTCGTCAAGTGCGGCCGCACCACCGGTGTTACCCGCGGCGTCGTCACCGCGACGAACGTTCAGGGCGTCAATATCAACTACGGCACCCAGCAGCAGCCGCGGATCACCACGTTCACCGACACGGTCTCGATTCGCAACCCCGGCGGACCGTCGTTCAGCCGGCCCGGCGATTCCGGCTCTGTTATTCTGGAAGAGGCCACAGGCCGCCCGGTCGCACTGCTCTTCGCGGGCGATGGAACCACGACGACCGCTTGCGAATTCGGCCCGCTCTGCACGCGGCTGCGGATTTTTCCTGTCTGAAAGGACCTCATGCCGGCCATGCCTGACGGACCGCCGCCGGAGGACCTCAAACGGCTCGTGCGGCGCCTCCGGCATCCCGCGGTCGCTCAGGCCGGTCTGACTTCGACCGACCGCGGTGAATGGGCGTTGCTCCTCACTGTGAAGCCGGGAACGCCCACTCCCGTCCCTGAAATCGAAACGATCCGCGGCCGCTACCCGGTGGTTTACGAGGAGGAGTCCGGACGGATGCCGGTTGCAAGGCCCGCGTATCCCGCCGAAGGCGAATAGCGCGGCGTATCATCGCGTTCATGGAGCGTCGCTACTTTCTTCAAGCTGCGTCGGCCGTGGCCGGTGCATCTGCATCGCGCGCCGCCGCCGCGCTCCACTGTCACCTCGGCAACATCGTCGCGCGCACCAACCGCACGCTCAAGTTCGACGGCAAAACCGAGACCGAAAGGCGTCGTGGCGTAGGCACTCGTGCCTGCCGCGGCCCGGCTCGTCGGGCCGCTTGCCGTGGCAGTCACAACCACCCGCGCGCCCTACTCGCTCACCTTCTGCAACTTCGCCAGCAACGCCTTCGGCAGCTTCGCCGTAATGCTCACCTGCGTCCCCACCAGATCCGCCACGTCGTACTTCATCGCGAATCCCACCACGATCGCCGCCTCCGACGCGCTCAACTTGTAATCGCGCTCCAGCCATCGCATCATCCCGCTCGTCGCCATCTGCAGCGCCTGATCGAGCGAACCGCCAATCCCGATGCTCATCAGGAATTCCGAATTCTCCGCCAGTGGATGCCCGAAATTTCTCCCCGAAATCAGGTCCACGCTGAACTCGATATCCATAGACGTTTCGAGCGCGTCGCCCGTCAACTCGCCGTCCCCTTGCGCCGCGTGCCCGTCGCCGACAAACAGCAGCGCGCCCGGATGGCTGACCGGCAGATACAGCGTCGTGCCCTCCACGATCTGGTTGTAGTCCATGTTTCCGCCGAACCGCCCCGAATCCGTCGTGCGCACCGAATTATCCCCGTTCGGCGCCACCGCCACGCACCCCAGCATCGGCCGCAGCGGCACCGAAAAATCCTTCAGCTTGTCGGTCGGCTTTTCCAGGTAAGCGACGTTCCTCTCTTTGTCGATCTTCCACCGGCTGTTGAACCCCGGAGTGTACTTCAGATCGCTCAGCGACCACGGCTCGACGGCATTTGCCATCACTCGATTCCCACTGCCCGCCCAGTCCCGATTCGTTCGAATCCGCTTCAGCTTCACGACCAGTGTGTCGCCAGGGAACGCGCCGTCCACATAAAACGGACCCGTCTGCGGATTCCCGCCCGGCGACCGCCGCTGCCCCTTCGGATCCGTACCACCGGCATCCACGCTCCACGTCTTCACGGTGTCGCCCGGCGCGATGTGCAGCACCGGCTTCACCGCCGATGTGAAATACAGCTCGAACTTGGCCGGCTCGAACGTGTGCGTGCGGGCCTGCGCGGGCCGCGCCGGAATCCGCGCCGCCTTCCACGTCGTGGTGCGATCCCCTTGTTTGACCTCGCCCGCGATTTCCCCGTTCGCCAGCTTTCCCGCCGCCGACCTGCCGCCGGATTTGAACGTCACCTCGGCGCCATTGACCGAGCCTTCAAGCGTCTGACCGCCAATCCGCCCCGACAACTTTTCGCCCTCCTGCTTCAGCACCATCCGGGTTGTGCTCGGCCGGCCAAAATCGTCCACCGTGATCGCCCAATCGCCCGTGAGGTTCG
>JBOGMR010000280.1:0-8623 GCA_050746825.1 Bryobacteraceae bacterium
CGATTACGCTCGACGCGTCACTGGGTCTGTAGCGGGCGGAAGATCAGGATGTGCTGCCGCGGGAGCACGCCGAGCGTTCGCTCCAGTCGAAAACCTTCGGCCTCGACTTCACTCCGCGCTTCCTCGACCGTCATCTTGTGCTCGAGCCGGATCGGGATTTTCGGATCCTCCTTCCGGTATTCGAGGAGAACCAGCCGCCCACCGGGCTTCAACGCCTCGCGAATTTTCCGCAGCATCTTCTGCGGTTCTGAAAACTCGTGGTAGACGTCGACCAGCAGCGCCATGTCGATCGCACCCGCGGGCAGCTTCGGATCGTCTTCGGCGCCCAGGACGGTCTCGACGTTCTTCAGGCCGCGCTCGGAGACGTTCACCCGCAGACGCTCCAGCATTTTCTCCTGGATGTCGTTGGCATAGACCTTGCCATTCACGCCGACCCGCTCAGCCAACCGCCAGGTGAAGTAGCCGGCCCCTGCCCCAATGTCGGCCACCGTCTCGCCTTCGCGCACGCCGATTGCGTCGAGAGCCTTGTCCGGCGCCTCTTCCATCTCCCGCTCGGATCGCACCAGCCAGTCCGCGCCACCCATTCCCATGACGTGCGCGTACTGGCGCCCCGAAACCGGATGCGTCCCCTGCCCGCTGCACAGCGCGCCAAACGCCGCCGCCAGCGTAACCGCCCTGAACCATCGAATCATTCCCCCTCACTCTACCGCAGTCCGCAAGGTGAGGCAGCTCCAAACCAGCCGCTTCGTGTGCGGAGCGCAGGGGCGCCTCCAGTAACCGCGAACCAAGTGGTTGGGCCGCGTTTGGTGGCGCAAGGACGATTCCGCATGGAAGCGGTCCCCGCTCGCCGCGCAACGCACCAGCGGCGGAGTCTAAGAAGATTACCCCTTCGCAATTAAGAGTGATAATTCATGTTTCAACGGTCGCTGCCGCGCGATCCTGCTGTTAGAATTGGGAAAGGATTTTGAGGTGACCGGTAACTTGCGTTTTTCGACCGAGGCCGACGTTCCCACCGGGTCTGGTGTGGAGGACATTCTCGCCGCGCAGAAGTCGTCGACGCGCGAGCAGCTCGCTGCCCTGCTGGAGAGCCGCTTCACCGAAATGACACGGCAGCTTCAGGTGGCCGTGTCGCGCGAAGTCGAGGCCGCGGTGGCAGACGCGGGAATCATGGCCCGCCGGCGTCTGAGCGAGGATATCAACGAAGCCTTCCGGCGGCTGCGGCAGGCGGCTTCTCCCGAGGAAGTCACGCAATGGCTTCTGGATTCGACCGCCGCGTACAGCGGACGCGCGGCAATCTTCGCCGTGAGCGGTCATCTTTTGCAGGGTCTGGGCGCACGCGGCATCGCCTCAGAACCCGCCATGTCTGTCTTCGAGTCGCTGGACGTGGAATTGACCGATGCGCCCGCGCTGGCGCATACCGTCGAAAGCCGCGATCCCACTGTGGCGATTGCGAGTGCCGGCGAAGTCTCGCGGCACATCTGCGAAGTCTTCCAGCACCTGCCGGGTGAGAAGGTGTATCTGTTTCCCCTGGTGGTCCGGGGCGACACGGCCGCGGTATTGTATGCAGCTCCGGGCAAAGTCGCCGTAGAACCGGCGCCGCTCGAACTGCTGGCGCAGATGGCCGCGGCAGCGGCTGAGGCGATGGTTACGGCGCCTCCGGCGGATTCCGCCGCGGCCGCGTTGTCGCCGAATCTCGTGCAGATCTCGAGCCTCGAGATGCGGCCGAAGCCGCTTCCGCTCGCGATGCCTGAGCCGGATTGGAGTGCGCTCAGCGCCGCGGATCGAGAACTGCATCTCAGGGCGCGACGGGCCGCGCGCGTCGAGGTGGCCGAGATGCGGCTTTACAATCCGGAGCGCGTACAGAAGGGGATTCGGGAAAGCAATCTCTACGATGAGTTGCGCAGGGAGATTGATGCCGCCCGCGTGAGTTTTCGCGAGAAGTTTCTGAGGTGCGAGTCGATGGTGGATTATCTCCATGTGGAGCTGGTCCGAAGCCTGGCGCGGGATAACGCCAATCGCCTGGGGCGAGATTATCCGGGAGCGATGATTTGAAATGAGATTGACTGCGTGCTGCATCTTGTGCGCGGGCGCCAGTGTGTTCACGAGCGGTCTACTCATGGCGGCGCCGGCGCCTTCGACCAGCCTCGCCACGGGCATTGAGCAATTTGAACAGAGACGCTACGCCGAAGCCGTCCGGTCCCTGAAGGCCGCTCAGCCACATTCGACGAAGCTTGCCGACTACGTGGCTTACTATCTCGGCGCGTCGAAGGCCGAGCTGAAGGACTACGCAGGAGCGCACAAGGAACTGACGCCGGTAGTCGCGCAGCCTGCTCCGTCATCGCCCGTGGTTCCGAAAGCACTGCTGGTGGAGGCCGGCGCGCTTGTGGAGTTGGGCCGGCCGCAGGATGCGGTGTTGCTTCTGCGGGAGCGCTACGCCGAGCTGACGCAGCCCTTGGGCGACTTCGCGCTGGCCCAGGCATACGAGGCGGGCCGCGATCCGCTGCACGCCGCCGAATATTACCAGAGAGTCTACTATGGCTTCCCGGCGACCGAGGCATCCGCCAAAGCTTCCGCCGCGCTGGCCGGTCTGCGTCAAAAAATGGGCGATGACTACCCGCCGGCCACGGCGCAGTTACGGCTCGAGCGTGCAGCCAAGCTGGTGGCTGCCCGGGAGTACGTGAGGGCGCGAGCCGAATATCAGACGCTGACGAGTGAGCTCGGCGGCGGCGATCGCGAGCTGGCCACTGTCGGCATCGGAGCCGTAGATTATTTGCGGAAGCAAACCACTGCGGCCTATCGCTATTTGCAGGCCCTCGATTTAAAATCGGCCGAGGCCGATGCGCAACGGCTCTACTACGTCGTCGAATGCGCTCGCCGGCTCGATTATGGATCCGAGATGCGAGCGGCGTTGGACAAGCTCGCACGGCAGCATCCGCAATCGGCATGGCGCCGGAAAGCGTTGCTGTCCGCCGCGAACCAGCTTCTGCTGGCGAACCAGGTCGAGCAGTATGTTCCGCTGTATCGCGCGTGCGCGGAAACATTCGCCGCGGATCCGGAGGCTGCCTACTGCCATTGGAAGGCGACGTGGGCTTCCTACGTGCATCGCAAGAAGGATGCCGCTGAGATGTTGCGCGACCATCTGCTGCGCTTTCCCGCGTCGATCAAGGCCAGCGCGGCACTCTATTTCCTGGGACGGGCGGCCGAGAACGGCAAGGACTTTGCGTCCGCCAAGGCTTATTATTCAACCATCACCGACCGGTTCCCCGGCCATTACTACGGTCTACTGGCGCGCGATCGGTTGAGCCAAAGCGCGCTGGTGAAAGCGGTATCGACGGCCCAGGCAACGGTGTTTCTGAGCCAAGTGGCATTTCCGGCGCGGCGCACTTCCGGCGCCTATGAGCCGACGCCGGCAACGACCCGCCACATCGAGCGGGCGCGGCTGCTCAGCGCGGCCGGTCTCGCTGCGCTGGCGGAGGCCGAACTGCGGTACGCGGCTAAGACGGACAGCCAGCCTCATCTGATCGGAATGGAAATGGCGCGTTCCGTTCCGGTCCACAGGGGTCTGCGGTACATGAAGAGCTTCGCGCCGGACTACCTTTCGCTGCAAATCGATTCGGCGCCACAGGCCTTCTGGGAGAATCTGTTCCCGCTGCCTTTCCGTTCCGATCTGGTGCGGTCGACCCGCGCCACCGCGCTCGATCCGCACATGGTTGCAGGACTGATGCGGCAGGAATCCGAATTCGATCCCAAGGCCATCTCGGTGAAGAAGGCGTACGGGCTCACGCAAGTGATGCCGTCGACCGGACGCCAGCTTGCGCGCAAAGCGGGGATGAAGACATTCTCGAGCAATATGTTGTTCCAGCCCGCGACGAACCTGCGGCTCGGCACAATTTATCTGCGCTCGCTGCTTGACCAGTGGGGCGGAAAATGGGAGGAGACGCTGGCGTCGTTCAATGCGGGGAAGTCGCGAGTTGTCGAATGGCTCAATTGGGCGAATTACCGGGAACCGGCTGAATTTGTCGAGACGATTCCGTTCACCGAGACGCGCGACTACGTGCAGGCCGTGATGCGGAATGCGGCGATGTACCGGCGCCTGTACGAAACGAAACTTGCGGCCGTGGAAGTAACGCCGGAGCCGGCACCGGCAATTCAGAAGGCTTCGACGCCTGCCAAGAAACGCCCCGTCCGCCGCACCCGCAGCTAGTGCGTGGGGCAGGTCTCCGGCCCATCATTTCAGAAACCGGTCCATCCAAGCGAGCGTACGCGTCAGACTATCCGCCTGATGTTTCGGCTCTCTGAGCCCGTGTCCCTCGCGCGGATATCGCACCAGAACCGCTTCGAGGCCCCGCTGCCGCATCGCCGTGTACATCTCTTCCGCCTGCGTAATGTGGACGTCGTTATCGCGCTCGCCATGCAGGAACAGCGTCGGCGTCGAGACGCGCTTCACATGCGCCAGCGGCGACCACTTCCACAGCGTGGCGAAGTTCTCGCCGTCCCACGGAAAACCGTTGAACTCCGCGTGCACCAGATCCTGGTAGAGCGACGTGGCGTAGAAGCTGATCAGGTTGGAGAGGCTCGCGACGGAGACCGCAGCTTTGAAGCGCGGCGTTTGCGTGATGACCCAATTCGTCATGAAACCTCCGTAGCTGGCGCCTGTGACGCCAAGTCGATTGCGATCGAGGCCGCGCTTCGACGTGAGAACGTAATCAACCGCGCCCATCAGATCCTTATAGTCGCCCCCGCCCCAATCATTGACGCAGCCGTCTGAGAACTTCTGGCCGTAGCCTGAGCTGCCGCGCGGGTTCACCGCGAGCACCGCGTAGCCGCGCGACGCAAAGAGCTGGAATGGAGCGCTGAAGCCATAGCCGAACATGCCGTGAGGCCCGCCGTGAATCGAAAGAATCAGCGGGGCGTCTCCAGCGTCATCGCGCGGGCGATAGAGCCAGCCTTCGACCGACGTCTTGTCGAAGCTGCGAAATGCGACGCCTTCTGGCTCGACCGGTTTCCATTCGGCCATCAACGCGTCATTCAGATGCGTGAGTCGCTGCGGCTTCGCATCGTTCGAGGCGAGCCGGAACAGTTCGCGGGGCATCGTGAGTGTCGAGATACCGAACACGACCGTGCCCGTTCCGCGCGCGATCGAGAGCGGGCCGGCCTGCGCGAGGTCGTCGAATATCGCCTCGGCGTGGCCGCCAGTTGCCGGAATCCGATAGAGCGCGATTCGGCCCCGATCGCCAATCGCATGCACGATCGAGCGTGAGTCGGGAGTCCACTCGTGAGAGCTGGTGCGACGGTCGAGGCGGCCGTTGAGCTCGCGTCCAGCGCCGCCCTGCATTGGGATCGCCCACAGGTGCGCATCTTCGGCCACGCTGTCGATGGTGGTCAGCGCCCGCTTCGTTGCGAGGTACGAAATCCACTTGCCATCCGGCGAAACCTTCGGATCCATCTCGACGCCTGGGGTGCGCGTGAGTTGGCGATCGGCGCCCGCGACATCGACCGCGAAGATGTCGTAGTTCAGCCGGGCGTCCGAATCGGGCGCACGATTCGAAAGGAAGACAATCTCGCGCCCATCGCCGCCCCAGTCGATCGAGTGTTCGTCGTACTCGCCGCGCGTGAGCTGTTTCGGCGCGCCTCCCGCGGCATCGACAACGAAGATGTGCGAGCGGCGATTGTCCGAGAAGGCCGTGCGCGTCTTATAAAGGATTCGCGTAATGACAAGCGGATCCTGCGGGCCGGGCTCCGGCTCCGTGGTACCAGTGAAGGCCAGGCGCGCACCGTCGGGCGACCACGCGAGCGAATTCCCGGCCTTCGAAAGAAAGCTGTTGGGCCGCGCGAAGTCGCAAGCACGCGTGACTTTTCCGGACCCCGTGTCGAGGACCCAAATCGCGTTCTTGCCTTCGGCGCCCGCGATGAACGCGAGGCGGCGGCTATCCCGCGCCCATCGCAAGCTGGACGCCCCGTCGGGCGCGCCTTCGAGCACTCTCGCCGCGCTGTCGCCGTCAATCCGCATGAGGCGGGTGACTGTTTTGTTCGCAGCGACATCGCCCGTCGAGACAGTGAAGACGATGGTGGCGCCGTCGGGCGAGATCTGCGCCTCGCCGATCTGCTGGATTTTCTGAAGCGCCTCCGGAGTGAGAGCGCCGGGTGCGAGCGCTGGAAGCGCCGCGAGGATGGCGAGCAGCAGCTTACTTTTCAAGCGGCAGACCCGACTCTTGAATGGCGCGCCAGCCGCCATCGAGTGAAATGGGATTCGTGTAGCCCATCTGCTGCAGGGCGTCAGCCGCGAGCGCGGAGCGGAATCCGCCGCCGCAGTAAAGCACGAGCGTGGCGCTCTTGTCCGGGATCTTCGTCTCGATATCGCGCTCGATCACGCCTTTGCCGATGTGGACGGCGCCGGCTGCGTGTCCTGCCGCCCATTCGCTCTCCTCGCGCGTGTCGATCAGGATGTGCTTGTCGCCGCGCGAGCGCATCTCCTTGTAGCCGTTGATGTCAACCTGCTTAATGCGCGATTTGGCGTCGTTAACGAGTTTCAGAAAGCCCGTGTTGTGTGCCATTCCGTCTTACTCTACTCGCTCGATTCTGGCGCCGGTGCGCGCCAGTTTCTCCTCGATCTTCTCATAGCCCCGATCGATGTGGTAGACGCGATCGATGACGGTTTCGCCGCGCGCCGCGAGGGCGGCGAGCACGAGGGACGCTGAGGCGCGAAGGTCCGACGCGATCACGCCCGCGCCGGTCAGCTCACGCGCGCCCGCAACGATGGCGCGCCGTCCTTCGATGCGTATGTTCGCGCCCATGCGCACCATCTCGAGGGCGTGCATGAATCGATTCTCGAAGATGGTCTCGGTGACAATCGCGATGCCCTCGGCCTGCGTCATCAGCGCCATGTACTGGGCCTGGAGATCGGTGGCGAAACCCGGATACTCCTCGGTCGTCACGTCGACAGACCGGAGCCTGGACGGGGCGCGGACGCGAAGAGTTCCCGGGCCAGCCTCCGCGATGCCGGCGCCCGCCTGACCGAGCTTGGCAATGAGTGCGCCAAGATGATCGACGGGACAGTGGGTAACGGTGAGATCGCCGCCGGTGATCGCGCCCGCGATGAGGAAGGTGCCGGCTTCGATGCGGTCGTCGATGATGGTGTGCTCCGCACCGCCGAGCTGCTCGACGCCTTCGATCCGAATGGTGGAGCTGCCGGCGCCCTCGATGCGCGCACCCATCCGGGTGAGCAGCGAGGCGAGGTCGGACACTTCGGGCTCTCGCGCCGCGTTGTGCAGCACGGTTTCGCCGCGCGCCAGGACTGCGGCCATCATCAGATCTTCGGTGCCGGTCACGGTGATGCGGTCGAAATGGATGACCGCGCCGCGCAAACCGTGCGGAGCCCTTGCTTCGATGTATCCATGCGACTGTTCGATGGTGGCGCCGAGCTGCTCGAGGCCCGCGAGGTGCAGATTGATGGGCCGCGAGCCGATCGCACAGCCGCCGGGGAGCGATACACGAGCGCGTCCGTTCCGGGCGACCAGCGGTCCGAGCACGAGACTCGAAGCGCGCATCGTCTTGACAAGCTCATACGGCGCTTCGGGCGAGACCACCTGGCGGGTCTCGATGCGCACTTCGCCGGGCGTGACGGCGACCTGCGCGCCGATGTCGACGAGCAGCCGCTGCATCGTGCGGATGTCGCGCACCCGAGGGATACGGCGAAGAATGACCGGCTCGGCGGTGAGCAGGGCGGCGGCGATGGCGGGCAGCGCGGCATTCTTGGAGCCGCTGACTGCAATCTCGCCGTGCAGAGCCGTCCCGCCCTTGATGACAAATTTATCCATAGAGACTTAGCTTAGGTAGGGCCTGCGCCACAATTCTGTTCGGATCTCATTGCTTCAGCGCCTCTCCGACGCGACCGCCGGCAAGCGCGAGACGGCGTTCGGCTTCCCCGCGATCGACAGAGGCGCGCTGCATGACAATAGCCGTGCGAACGCTGTTACCCGCGGCTTCGAGCAGCTCGCCGGCGCGCTCGTAACTGACGCCGGCCGCAGCGGCGATGATGCGGCGTGCGCGATCGGCGAGCTTCGAGTTCTTCGGCTGCACGTTCACCATCATGTTGCCGAATACAAAGCCGCGGCGGATGAAGGCCGCCGTGGTCAACATGTTAAGGACGAGCTTGGTCGCCGTGCCCGCCTTCATGCGGGTCGAGCCCGCGACAATCTCCGGGCCCGCCAGCGGCGTGATCGCGATATCGACACGGCGGGCGAGCTCCGAGTCCGGCGTGCAACTGAGGCCGATGGTCACCGCACCAAGGCGTCGCGCTTCGTCGACTGCGCCCAACACATAGGGTGTGCGGCCGCTAGCAGCGATGCCGGCCAAAACGTCCTTTGCAGTAAATCCGCGAGCATTCAAATCGCGCGCACCGATCACTGGATCGTCTTCCGTGGCTTCGGTGGCGCGGTCCAGGGCCGTTTCGCCGCCGGCGATGATACCCTGCACCAGGTCGGGCGCCACGCTGAACGTGGGCGGGCACTCGGCCGCGTCAAGCACGCCCAGGCGGCCGCTGGTGCCTGCACCGATATAGAAAAGCCGCCCGCCTGCGTTCATGGCTTCGACAATCGCGTCCACCGCACGCGCGATCGAAGGG